>DMCS01000050.1:0-17644 GCA_003445715.1 Candidatus Mesolinea sp.
TCGGTCTGGAGACCGGCGAGAACGACCAGCTGTTCTTGCAGGGTCTCCTGACCCAGCAAGGCATTTGACCTTTAGGTCTCAGGTTTCTCGCTGGTCCTTACAGGAGGCTTTGCACTGAGGACACCAGCGAGAACAATTATCTATTCTTGCATGGAATCCTACGGGTAGGCTGTGCACATACTTTCTCTTTTTAGCGGTTACAATAAAGCCACACAAGCACAGATACGAGGACTATTCGCATGGAGATCATTAATCACACCCCCGTCACCAAGCGTTGGAACATTGCCGCGCCCATCCCACCAGAAATCGACCAAGAATTAGCGGATTTCCCGCCCTTGCTGCGGCAGCTGCTCTATAACCGCGGCGTGAGGGATGCCGAAACAGCACAGGCTTTCCTCTCTGCCAGCGCGCCAGAGGCAACAGACCCGTTCCTCATCCGCGATATGACCACAGCCGTGCGGCTGCTGCATGCCGCTATTACAAATGGCATGCCCATCGCCATTTATGGCGATTATGACGTGGACGGCGTGACCGCAACCGCCTTGCTCTACGAACTGCTGCAGAAGTTAGGTGTGAGCCCGCGTATTTACATCCCCAACCGCTTCGATGAGGGCTATGGGCTGAACCTGGACGCGGTCGAGCAGCTTGCCCGCGAAGGCATCGGGCTGATCATTACAGTCGACTGCGGCATCCGTTCGGTGGAGGAAATAGCCTTAGCGCGGCGGTTGGGCATGCAGGTGATCCTCACCGACCACCACCAGCCGGGTGAGGTGCTCCCGCCGGCGGATGCGATCCTCAACGTGCATCAGCCAGATGACAGCTACCCTTTCAAAGACTTGGTGGGTGTAGGGATGGCGTATAAGCTGGCTGCAGCGTACTTGACCGTTTACCCCCAGCCAGGCGTGAACGCTGAAGACTGGCTCGACTTGGTGGCACTCGGTACGGTGGCAGATATGGCACCGCTTGCCGGCGAGAACCGTGCGCTGGTGCGTGCAGGCATCCAAGCGATGAGAAAGCTCAGCCGGCAGGGGCTCTATTCACTTGCGCAGGTCTCGAGCGTCAACTTGGAGAAGCTGGCCACAGTCAATATAGGCTTCCACCTTGCGCCACGCCTCAATGCGGCTGGACGGCTGGACTCAGCCATGGCAGCTTTCCGACTGCTCACTGCGCAGGATGTGCTCACCGCCGGTGAGCTAGCCCTGCAGCTAGATTCACAAAACAGTGAGCGCCAAGAGATTACAACGTACATCCAAGAAAATGTGCTACAAAATATCATCCAAGCCAAAGAGCAGCCACCGATTGTGTTCGATGCTTCGCCAGAATATAACGAAGGTGTGGTGGGGCTGGCAGCTTCACGCATCACTGAAGCGCTCTACCGACCCAGCATCATTGGGCACCGTGGTGAAGACGTCGTGGTCGCTTCCTGCCGCTCGATCCCTGAGTTTAATATCACCCGGGCGCTGGATGCTTGTGCCGATTTGCTCGTACGCTATGGCGGGCATTCGATGGCAGCCGGCTTGACGGTGGCAAACGAAAACCTGCCGGAACTGCTACGCCGGCTCAATAGCATCGCCACGAAGCATTTTCAGGGGCTGGAGCTGGCACCGGTGCTCAAAATTGACCAAGAGATTGCATTGGATAGCTTACCTGCGGCAGAAATTCCGCGGATCTTCGAGATGGTCAGCCTGCTGGAACCGACTGGGCGCGGAAACCCAGAAGCGCTTTTCTGCAGCCGCAACTTACAGGTGAGGAAGTCTTACCCTGTGGGCAAAAAGCAGCAGCACCTCAAGCTAATCTTGCGCGCTGGGCTTGTGGACTATGAAGCCATTGCGTTCGGGCAAGGGCATTGGAACGGGCAGCTGCCAGTAATGATCGACATCGCCTATACTTTTGAGATCAATAAATATCAGGGGCGGGAGAACTTGCAGCTAAATATCAGGGATATCAAACCGTCTGAGGGAATGTAGGCTGTAGCTTTGGGAGTGAGGGGTAAAAAAGTGCCCCCAAAGGAATTCGAATCCTTGTTTTGGCCTTGAGAGGGCCACGTCCTAGGCCGCTAGACGATGGGGGCAAGTATATATAGATATTTTACTGTTAAATCAACGCACAGGTAAAACCTGTTTCGGCATACGCCCGCTGGGCTAGGGCCACGTCCTAGGCCTTGCAGCATTCCCCTGAATGCTGCACTCGCAGGGCGGCTTGTAGCCGCTCCTTGCTCGAGACGATGGGGGCAAGTATATATAGATATTTTACTGTTAAATCAACGCACAGGTAAAACCTGTTTCGGCATACGCTCGCTGGGCTAGGGCCACGTCCTAGGCCTTGCAGCATTCCCCTGAATGCTGCACTCGCAGGGCGGCTTGTGGCCGTTCCTTGCTCGAGACGACGGGGTGAGTATTTTCTATTTAACGCCTTATTAAAAAATAATATCATACGGCTGTCGCCTCGTCAATCCAAACTGGCAATAGAGATGAATGACCTACTCGTATAAAGAATTTTTGTCTCTCTATGGGGTACGAAGTAGCCCCCACACTTGAGGAGCGGATGGAAATGCCTGTCTACTTCCGACGATGTTGAAACCTAACGAAAGGTAAAAGCCAAGATTAATAGGGTTATGGGTTTCCAAGTAACATGGCACGTTTAACTCATCAGCACGGGAGAGGCCGGCTTGAACAAGCGCCCGACCAAGACCTTTGCCTTGATGTAGCGGTTCTACCCCAACAGCTTCTAGGTAAAAGTGAGGAGTGGAGACTGCTTGACGATGCAACTGATTGGAAACTTGTGCCAACATGATGCTGCGTTTGAGCTCCAGATGGGATACTTTAAAGGGGAAAAGAAATAAACCAGCCCGTAAAACCCCGAGCGGTAGGAGCCTGGTATGCTTTGGCCCTAACCAAATTGATATGCCATGATATTCTGAATCTACAAGAACCAAACCATAATGGTTAGCATAATTAAGAAGTTTGTTAAATAACCAGGGCAGCAGATGAGTCCGTCGCTCTGCATCCGGAAATACAAAGGTGTAGAAAGGATCGTCCACAAATGCAGAGGATAGAATCTCAGCTAAATGCATTCCCCTGAGGCGATTACCTGAAAAGATTTCAATTGAAGCAGCCATTTTATTTTTAGGAATTGTTAGACTATCCAATTCTTTGTCAATAGTTTACACCTGAAAGTTAATTGATCCTCTACTATAATCATCCTAAAAAAAGGAGTTGAATTATGGAATATAGACATTTAGGAAAAGCTGGGATTAAAGTTTCTGCGCTTTCAATTGGCTCCTGGGTCACTTACGGCAAACAGGTCGACGTCGCTTCTGCCAAGGAAATCCTGACGGCTGCCTGGGAAGCCGGCGTGAATTTCTTCGATAACGCTGAGGCTTATGCCCGCGGTGAGTCAGAAGTCATCATGGGCAAGGCGCTCAAGGAATTGGGCTGGCCGCGGGAGCAATATTTGGTCTCCACTAAAATCTTCTGGGGCGGCTCGGGGCCTAATGATGTTGGCCTGAACTACAAACATCTCATCGAAGGGGTCAACAACTCCCTGAAACGCTTCGGCCTGGATTACGTTGACTTTGTATTTGCCCACCGCCCAGACCCAGACACCCCCATGGAAGAAGTGGTTTGGGGCTTCAATCAAATTATTCAGCAGGGCAAAGCCTTTTATTGGGGCACCTCGGAATGGTCTGCCGCAGAAATTATGTTAGCTTATCAGGTGGCACGGGAAAATCACTTGCGCCCCCCTTCTATGGAACAGCCCCAATACAACTTGCTGCATCGGCGGCGCTTTGAAGAAGAATATGCTATTCTCTATAAAGAGTTAGGCTACGGCACCACCGTTTGGAGCCCGCTGGCAGGCGGTCTGCTCACCGGTAAATATAACGAAGGTAAAATCCCGGAAGGTAGCCGCGCAACTTTACCTGGCTTTGAGTGGGTAAAAACCGAAATTCTGAATCCGGAAAAGCTGAAGGTAACCCGTAAGTTAGCTGTGATTGCCGAAGACTTAGGCGTCAGCATGGCGCAGATGTCTTTGGCTTGGATCCTCAAGAATCCCAATGTCTCCACGGTGATTACCGGCGCCAGCCGCGTGGAGCAAGTGCGCGAAAACATGAAAGCGATCGACGTAGTGCATAAACTGGATGCCGAAGTGATGGCACGCATCGAAGCCGCCTTGGAAGGCTATCACGAGGAATGTTAGAAGGTTAGCTCGATAACCTAAAAAAGCGCGGGACCCCGCGCTTTTTTGATTCTCAACGCGTTACGTTGCTTTGCCTTTTTCTTTTGTAGAATTAATTTTCTCTTCCAGCGCTTTGGCTTGTGCCTCGCGCCAGCGGCGGACACGCTCGGCGACTTGGGCTTCATAGCCCTGCTCGCCAGGATGGTAAAACTGGGTGCCGACCACGCCGTCCGGCAGGTATTGCTGCGGTGTCCAATGCTCCGGGTGGCTGTGGGGGTAATCATAGCCGGCGCCATGCCCAAAGCCCTTCGCATCCCGGCTGGGGTCCATGAGGTGCAACGGCACCGGACCAACACCTTCTGCTTCGATTTTTTCTTGCGCAGCAAAATAGGCACTGGCAGAGTTAGACTTGGGCGCTGTGGCAAGGTAAAGCGTGGCTTCTACGATGGGATAAATGCCTTCAGGCATGCCGATGTATTCAAAAGCCTGGGCGGCAGCGTTGGCAACCACCAAGCCTTGCGGGTCTGCCAAGCCAATATCCTCGCCAGCCAAAATAATCAGCCGGCGTAGGATGAAGCGTGGGTCCTCACCAGCCAAAAGCATTTTAGCCAGCCAATAAAGGGCAGCATCCGGGTCGGAGCCGCGCACAGACTTGATAAAGGCAGAGATGGTGTTGTAATGGGCGTCTTCGTTTTTATCATAGCGCAAGGCGCGCTTTTGAATAGACTCGGCGGCAATCTCCAAGGTGATGTGGACCTGACCATCCTTAGGCGGCGTGGTTTCCACAGCCAGCTCGAGCGCATTGAGGGCGCTGCGCGCATCCCCGCCCGCCATGAAGGCTAAATGCTGCAGAGCGTCGGCATCGACGTGAATGTTGCGCTTGCCATAACCGCGCTCAGGATCCGCTAGGGCGCGCTGCAGCAGGATAAGGATGTCTTCCTCGCTGAGCGGCTTGAGCTCAAAAATACGCGAGCGGCTGACCAAGGCTTGGATGACATCGAAATAAGGGTTTTGGGTGGTGGCGCCAATCAGGGTAAGCAAGCCAGTTTCCACGTGCGGCAGGAGGGCATCCTGTTGGGCTTTATTCCAGCGGTGCACCTCGTCGATGAAAAGGATCGTACGCCGTCGGTAAAGGCGCCGCCTTTCAATCGCTCCCTTGATTATTTCGCGCAGGTCTGGGATACCCGCCAGCACGGCGCTGAGGCTGACGAACTCGGCTTGGGTTTGGTTTGCAATCACGCGGGCAATGGTGGTTTTGCCTGTGCCGGGCGGTCCATAAAAGATAATCGAGGAGAAAAGCCGGTCCGCCTCGATGGCACGGCGCAGCAAGGTGCCTGGACCTAAGATGTGCTCCTGCCCGACGATTTCATCCAGCGTTCTAGGGCGCATGCGGGCTGCTAAGGGCGCCTCGGCGCTCAATTGCTCCTGCAGGGAATGGTCGAACAGGTCCATAGATTGATTTTATCATGCAGACTCTCGAGTAAAATGACCTCTTTCTACTCAAAAGCCGCCCTGTAGGGCAGCTTTTGTGATAGCTGACGCTTAAGGGGAGGCCTCAATAGCCTTTACTGGTATCCACCAAGTTATAGAGCGGCTCGCCGGCTTGGTAGCGCTGTAAATTTTTCACAAAAAGCTCAAGGACGGCGTCCATGAGCTTGGGGCTGATGCCGGAAACATGCGGGGTGATAATCACATTGGGAAGGTTCCATAAGGGGCTTTCCGGCGGCAGCGGCTCCTGCTCGAAGACGTCCAAGACCGCTCCGCCGAGCCGACCTGATTTCAATGCCGACACGAGGGAAGCCTCATCCACCAGCCCGCCACGGGCTATATTCACAAAGCCGGCACCAGGCTTCATCGACTCGAACATTTTATCCGAGAAAAGATGATAAGTCTCCTTAGTGAGCGGCAAAGCCAGCACCACAAAATCACATTCTGGCAGCATACCCGGCAGCCCTTCGATGGGGTAGAGACGGCGGAAGTAATTGCCTTTAGGGTCGCCTAAGCCTTGGGCGTTATAGCCGTTATCTTCTGGCTGCATCACATTGCGCTTGGCTGCCAGCACGGTAGCGCCAAAGGCATAAAGCAAGCGGGCTACTTCGCGTCCAATGGAACCATAACCTACGATGCCGACAGTGCTCTCGCGCAATTCCTGAGGCATTAGCGTGTCACCGTAATTGGGCAGCCATTTTTTCTCGCGTTGTGCCTGGATGGCTTTGGGCAGCTTATGCGAGAGCGCCAGCAGTGCCATAAGGGCATATTCGCCCAATTGGCTCACGCGAACGCCGCTTGCGGAAGTGAGCATTATGCCTGGCGCGGAACTGATGGGATATTCCAGAGCACGTTCCACGCCAGCAAACGAAACTTGAATCCATTTGAGCGCTGGGGCTTGCTCGCGGGAGGGTAGGTTGTGCCCGCTGGTGAGCAGCACTTCAGCCTTTTCCCAAACATCCTTGGGCAAATTTGCGGCTTCCTTGGCGCTTACTACGGTCAAATGAGTGTTCTTAACTTGATTTTTGATATATTCCTGCTGAGCTTCGCTAAGCTCGATGGTACTCAGTACTTCTAAAGGTTTTTTCTCGTCCATCTAAATGTAAATCCTCTGAGGGTCTAAATCTTCCCTTAAAATCTTTAATTCTTCCTGAGTCGGCGCTGCGGTAAATTCTACATGCGGGGCTTGCTTGAGCGGCCAGCCAGTGTTGGCTTGCACTTGTTCATACGTGCAACCTGGGTGCAGCGCGGCTAAGATCAACTCTCCTTGCGCATTCGGTTTGAGGATGCACAAATCAGTGACCACAGCTTGCGGACCGGTGCCGCGCACGCCTGTTTTAGCGCGAGCATCGCCGCCTTCCAAAAATCCAATCGATGTATGGAAATCTACCCGAGCTGGGAAGCGCCGTTTTTGGTGCGGGGTGATGATGTAACAGCGGTTTGCCCAGGCTGCGATCTCCATCGACCCGCCGGAGCCAGGTAAGCGCACCTTGGGGTGGAAGTAATCACCGATTACAGTCGCATTGATATTGCCAAATTGGTCGATCTGCGCGCCGCCTAAAAAACCGACGTCGATATTACCGCGCTGCAAATAGAACGAAAACATATCAAACATGGAGCAGACTGCTAACGCACCGCTCACGAGGGTGGGGTCACCAATGGAGAGCGGTAAGCGTTCGGGCTGTGCGCCAATCACTCCTGCTTCATAGATCATTTGCAGATGCGGCGCGTGCGTGCGCCGGGCTAAGTTGCAAGCCAAATTCGGAATGCCCACGCCCACAAAGACCTGGTCGCCATCCTGAAGCAGGCGGGCGGCGTTAATGACCATTAACTCATTGGCGTTATAAGCGAGTTCACTCATCGGTAAAGCTCCCATAATTAACCGGTGTGCTTAAGCGCTGCCCAACGTGCAAGCGTCGGTGCGTTTCTTCGCCGAGTTTCTGCCAGTATTCATTCCGGTCGCGCACGCCAAACACCCATTCATCCATGTATGCCTTGATGCTCGCCTCATCCTTGCTGATTTCTCCCCACTTGAGATAGAACTCATTATCGCGGTCATAATAACCTTGGGTGTACGAAGGATGGGCGCAATAAGGCACATGGCAGACGGCGTCCACAATCATGGCAGGGATCAGCGTGCGGTTAGGGTCAGAGCGGATCATGCTTTCATCCACAATCTCCTCAGCGGTCAGAATGACATGCTTCGCGGCAAAGGCAGCTTCACGCTGCTCGCCTAGGATGCCCCAGATATGGGCGTTGCCTTCGCGGTCGGCGCGCTGCACGTGCACAATCGCGACATCTGGGTTGAGCGCCGGCACCACAATCACATCCTGCTCTCCGTAAGGATCCTTCACGCGTTTATACTGCGGGTTCACGCGTTCCAGGTCTACCGCGCCAGTCTGGCGCATGGGCATGAAGGGCAAGCCGCTGGCGCCAGCTTGCAGGCGGCTGATCATGCCAAAGTGAGAGTATTCTTCCCATTCCAAAGTGCCATCTTGAATGCCTTCACGCAGCCACTTGAGCGATCCTACGCCGGGGTTGCCGGAGTAGGAAAAGATTACCTTGCGCGCACAGCCCGCTGCGACCATCAAGTCATAAATCAAGTCCGGCGTAGCACGCGCTAAGGTGAGGCCCTTGCGTCCTTGGCGGATGATCTCGTGCCCAGCGGCAAAGGGGATAAGGTGGGTGAAGCCAGCGGCATAGATAGTATCACCATCATATACATAGCTTTGTATCGCCTCGCTGAGGCTGACCAGTTTAGACATATTACTTCTTTCCGCTTTCGATCCAAGATTTGTGTTGGTGTTTCTGCTCTTCACGACGAGAGGGCGAAATTTCTTCGCCCTCTTCTTTCGCTTTACCTGGGCGGCTAATTAAAGCCAGCCCAAATACTAAAACGAATAACCCTAAAATTTGAAAGGATGCGATTGGCAGCTCGCTCACCCATGACCATGCCAGCCAAATGAGGTTGGCTAAGCCCAGAATGGTAAGGACTCTACCGACTTTCTTCAGAAACGCATCCATTTTAGGTAAAGATCATGCGCGCCGTACGGTACTGCGGATCTGCTCGTGCATGTAGAGCGGCAGATAGTAGAGACCGCCAGCGTTTTTGCCACTAGAGCCAGAGCCTTTCCAGCCGCCGAAAGGCTGGAAGCCTGGCCAAGCGCCTGTGGTAGAGCCTTGCGGGCGGTTGGCATACACCACACCTGCTTGGATGTTATCGAAGAACCAATCGATTTCTGATGGATCACCATAAAAGCCGGCAGTCAGACCGTAGATTGTGTCGTTAGCCAACTGCATGGCTTCATTCAGATCCTTGACCCGTTCAACCATGGTGATGGGCACGAACATCTCTCTCTTCCATAGAGGGTGATCTCGGGGGACGTCTGCAACAATCGTGGGCGCGCAGAAATAGCCTTTATCATAAATGCCGCCCTTGAGCTGCTTGCCTCCGGTGAGGATGGTGCCAGCCGCAGCCAGGTCAGTTACATAGCTTTGATAGTCCGCATAGGCTTTCTTGTTGATGACAGGTCCTAAGTAGACCTGCCGTTCGGTGGGGTCACCCACCGCAAACTTTTCCGTGAGCTCAACCATCCGCTGTACAACCTTATCATAAAGCGGTTCCTCGATGTAAACGCGGGAGGCAGCAGAGCATTTCTGCCCTTGCAAGCCAAAGGCTGAGCGTACGGTGCCCAATGCAGCATCTTCCACGTCGGCATGACGCGAGATGATCGTGGGATTCTTACCGCCCAGCTCCAGTATGGTTGGACGCACATATTTGAGGTGAGCATGGTCATAGAAAAGGTTCATGCCCACGTCATAAGAACCGGTGAAAGTAACCCCATCCACATCCGGGCTTTCAACCAGGGCATTTCCTAAAGTGGAACCAGGACCGGTAGCTAAATTAAAGACGCCATCTGGCAAGCCAGCCTGGCGCAAGCAATCGACCAACAGCGAGACAGTCCAGCACGTATCGCTAGAGGGTTTGATCACGACCGTGTTACCAGCCACGAGCGCAGCACTTGTAGGCCCAATGGTAAGCGCAGCGGGGAAGTTGAACGGGCTGATCACCAGCCAAACGCCATAGGGGCGCAGCACAGATTGGTTGGTAGAAATGAAGCCCGGCAAGGGGTCAGAGCCCATATCACGCACGTAGCCATCGTTGGCTTCCATCTGGCTGCAAGCGTAGCGGATGAGTGCCACGGATTCGGCAACATCACCCAAAGCTTCACTGCGGTTTTTACCGACCTCCAAAACCATGGCTGCGGCGATCTCGTACACCCGTTCATCGATGAGATCAGCAACTTTGCGCAGCAAAGCAACGCGCTCTTCCCAGGGCGTATGGCTCCAGACGGGGAAAGCAGCTTTGGCAGCAGCAATGGCATCGGCAGCATCCTGCGCGGTGCCTTTTTGAAAGGTGGCTAAGTGCCAGTCGGTGTTGATGGGGGAGTGCTTGTAATTCTTCTCAACAGTCAGGCGTTCTTTACCGTTGATGAACAGCGGGTATTCACGCCCTAAGTTAGCCTTGACTTTTTGCAGGGCAGCTTCAAAATTCGTATGTAATTCTTCAGGGGGATTGAACATGGTGGCATAGGTGAGTTTGAAAGAAGATTCTTTCGGCATTGAACAATACCTCCTCAGGTTAGGTTGATGTTATCGTGATTGTATCACAGGTAAGGGTGAGAAAATAGTTTTGCGCTATATGGTAGGATGCCGCCTGCCAAGCAGTCTATTTGATTGCGCGGTAGTCTATCGGCTTTACTGGTCGTTCTACTCCATGGCTGGTCTGGCCAAGCCCATTGGGGTAGTAAAAGCGCTGACGCAGCTGCCAGGTGAGCGGACCGCTGTAGCGGTAGCCCTGATAGGTGCCCCAAAACTGGCACAAGCGGAACCAGATGATGCTCCCAAAGCTGCGTGCCAACTCTCCATCATGCGCGGCGTTTTGCATATCGCGCACGATGTTGCGCGCCGAAAGGCGCACAAAGTCCAAAAACCCAAAGCGCTCATGGATATAGATGTGTTTGAAGGCAATGGCTTCACGTTTGTAGCGGTTGAAGACCGCGCGCGGGGTTTCGTTATGCACGTGAATAATCTCCGCCTCAGGCGCATAGTGGATCTTGTAGCCGGCGTTCATCATGCGGGTAGCCCACTCTAAATCCTCCAAGCCAGGCAAGGTCTCATTATAGGGGTGCTCAATCGCCAAACTACGGCGCACGGCTGCGTTGGCGTTATTGCAAAACGGGCTCTCCTGATATTGTTGAGCATCATCGGGATACCAGCTGGCGAAGATTTGGCGTTCCGAGTATTTCGAAGTCTCTCCGCCACGCTGCTTGCCATAAACCAAAGCAATCTGCGGGTCGGTAAAGGGAGCCAATAGCTTCTCTAACCAATCCGGGTAAACCGGATAGACATGCGCACTGGCAAACACGAGCAGCTCAGAGTTGGCAGCTTGAATGCCCAAGTTGAGCGAACGGCCAAAGGTGAATTCCTCAGGTGCGATGTGCACGACCTTCACGGGGTAGCGCGCCGCCACGGCGAGCGTGCCATCCGTCGAGCCCGAATCGACGAGGATAATCTCAACATCCTTGACCGTCTGCTGGGCGATGCCTTCGAGCAGGCGGCCAAGGTGTTTTTCTTCGTTATAACAGCGGATGATAACCGAGCAAGCTGGTAGTGCCAACCTTCACCTTTGTAGCGTAATTCCTAAGTATATCTTCAATAAATTTATTATACCTGAAGGTCAAAAGGCGAGTTGCTTTTGCGTAAAAAAAACAGCAGCCAGATGAACTGGCTGCTGTTTTAGGGATTGGAAAAGCCAAATTTTTATCTACCTCTGCGCGTAGCGCGGTCAACGATCACAGCACCAACCAGAACAGCACCGCGTACGATGTATTGGATGGATATATCAATCCCCATCAGGTTCATCCCGGAGGTCAGAGACATCATCACCAGCGCACCGATGATGGAGCCGGGAATCGTGCCCACGCCGCCGGCTGCCGAAACGCCGCCCACAAAGGCTGCTGCAATGGCGTCCGTCTCGAAGCCTAGCCCAGCTGTTGTGGTGGCTGATTGCAAGCGCGAGGCATAAAGAATGCCAGAGAGCGCGGAGAGGAAACCCATAAAAGCAAACACTAACATAGTGATGCGCGAGACACTGATGCCGCTCAGCTCGGCTGCCTCGGGGTTGCCGCCCACAGCGTAAATATGCCGCCCTAAAGGCGTCTGTGTGGTGATAAAAGTGAACAGAGCCACCACGATCAGCACGACGACCAAACTCCAAGAAAGACCGTTATAACCCGAGAGCACCCACATGACGTAACCGATGATGGCGGAAGTAAGGATCATCTGCAAAATAAACATCGGTGTGGACGAGACATCGAAGTTATAAGAGATCTTCCTGCGGCGAGTCTGCACAGCAGAAAAGATAGAGAAAATAATGGCAATCAAGCCAATGATCAAGGTCACCTTATGCCGGTCATCCAAGAATCCAAAATCCGGAATATCGGGAATAAATCCATTGCCAATCGCGTTGAATGTAGGATCTCGAATGATGATTGTGCCCGTTCCCATGGTCACCAGCAGTAATGCACCGCGGAAAATCAAGCCGGCTGCCATGGTGGAAACGAAAGCCGGCACACCCAACTTGGCAATTGGCAAAGAAGTGAGCAGCCCAGAAAGCGCCCCCAAGATGAGCACCACAGGGATGACAACGTAGACAGGTAAGCCCCAAGATGTCATCGCAATGGCAGCAAAGGCGCCCAGAAAGCCTGCTAGATAGCCGACCGAAAGGTCAATGTGGCGTATGACAATAATCAGCGTCATGCCTACAGCTAATACGGCGATGTAACCCATCTGGTTGAGCAAGTTGCTGATGTTCCTAGAGGAAATAAAAACGCCGTCTGTAGCGATCGTGAAGATGAGCATGATTACAATCAGCGCAATAAACATAAAATATTGGCTAAAGTTTGCCGAAAGAAGGGATGCTATTTCTGAGAAAATAGATGGTTTTGGGGGATCAGATTTTTCGTTCAACATGTGCCTCTCCTTAATATTCCACTGCAATTTCCATGATTTTTTCCTGTGTGGCTTCTTCACCGGCGAGTTCACCTTTGATTTGACCACCAGACATAACATAAATACGATCACTCATCCCCAGGATTTCGGGCAGCTCCGAAGAAATCATAATAATGCTCATACCTCGTTCCACTAGGGAGTTCATAATCGTATAAATTTCATACTTGGCTCCTACGTCAATACCGCGTGTGGGCTCATCCAGAATCATCACGCCGGGCTTGACGAAAAGCCACTTACCAAGGGAGACTTTTTGCTGGTTACCACCGCTGAGATTAAGCACCTTTTGTTCAATTGAGGGTGTTTTAATGTTGAGGTTCTGTTTGTAATTATTGGCAATGACAATTTCCTCATTCTTATTGACAATGCCCCGTTCAGTAATTTCGCGCAGGTTTGCCAGAGTGATATTCGTCTTGACGTCTTGAATCAAAATCAGACCGTTCCCCTTCCGGTCCTCGGTGACGTATGCTAATTGTGAAATGATGGCATCATGCGGATTGCGGAATTTTTGCTCTTTTCCCTTAATAAATATTTTCCCGCTCACATGGTAACGATCCGGATTGCCAAAGATGCTCTTGGCAAGCTCCGTGCGTCCCGACCCCATCAAGCCAGCAATGCCGACAATTTCCCCAGCACGAACACTGATATTAACATCTTTCAGGATTTGACGCCCAAGCGCAGGCGCATAAGCTGACCAATTTTCCAACCGCAAAACTTCTTCTCCGGGGGCGATTTTCTCGCGCTTGGGGAAAACATTATCAATCGAACGGCCGACCATATGCCTAATGAGCGTGTTTTCCCTCACCTGGCGATCTCTGTGATCCAAGGTGCAGATTGTTTTTCCATCCCGCAGCACGGTGATGGTATCGGCTACAGCCAACACTTCTCGCAACTTGTGTGAAATCAGGATGCACGTTACCCCTTGACGTTTGAGTTCTTTGATTAATTCGAGCAGGTTGTCACTATCTGTCTCGTTAAGTGCAGCTGTGGGCTCATCCAAAATGAGGATTTTTACATTTTTTTTGAGCGCCTTCGCAATTTCAATCAATTGCTGCTTTCCAACGCCAAGCGTCTTGACTTTAGATTCTGGGTTAACGTCTAAACCTACTTTCTTTAGGATCTCAGTAGATTGCTTGATGGTTTCATAAGAATCAATGGTAAGACCATTAGTAATTTCGTTGCCCAAAAAAATATTGTCATACACAGATAACTCAGGGACGAGAGCAAGTTCCTGATAGATAATGGCAATGCCGGCATTTTCGCTATCACGTATACCCGAAAACTTTTGTGGTTCACCATTAATAAAGATCTCACCACTGTATGTGCCGTAAGGATGTACCCCGCTAAGGACCTTCATCAATGTGGACTTCCCTGCACCGTTTTCCCCGACCAAGCAGTGAATTTCCCCTTTGGCAACACTAAAAGTAACATCGTCAAGCGCCTTAACCCCCGGGAATTCTTTGGTAATGGATTTCATTTCCAGGATAGGCTGTTCCATAAGCGCCTCCTTATTGCGAAATGTAGTTTGATGAGAATAGTGACTGGTTTCCCAGTCACTATTCTACCCCAAATCAAACGATTTTACTTAAGATTTTCCAGCCCGGTAAATTGATCCGCTGTGTAGTAGCCAGAGTCAATGATGGCTGAAATCAGATTGGTCTTATCCACAGAGACAACCGCGGAGGGTTTGGCGGGAACGTCAATCACACCGTTGTTGTAGGTGGTGGTTGCTTCAGGTGTACCGCCCTCCAAGAAGATCACCGCAGCTTTAATCGCATCGGCAACCAATACGCGCACATCCTTCAGCACAGTCATGGACTGCTTGCCATCGATGATGTATTGGACAGAAGCGATTTCGGCATCCTGACCAGTGATGACGTAGGAAGTGACGTCAGTATCGGCAGCAAAGGTATCTGCAATCGCGCGGGCGGTGCCATCATTGGGTGCCAAGATGAAGACATCACCCTTATCTGCAGCCGTAGCAGCAGTCAGGTTGGATTCAGCTAAGTTCTTGGCTACGTTGAAGTCCCAGTTGGTGGTAATCTGACCAATGATTCGGCCCATTTCCTCACGGGTGAGCGTGGGTTTATCTTGCAGTGCCACAGCTTCGGAGGAGTTCTTGATTACGAATGTGCCGTCCACAATCTTGGGTTGCAGCACGCTCCAGGCGCCTTCAAAAAACAGGAAAGCGTTGTTATCGGAAGCAGCGCCAGCATACAGGTACAGCGGGTTGCCTGTGCCAGTGGCATGGTCAACCAGGTACTGACCCTGAGCTTTACCGACGGAGACACTGTCAAAGGTCACGTAGTAATCTACCGCAGCGGTATCGGTAATCAGGCGGTCATAAGAAATGACCTTGACGCCAGCAGCGCGGGCCGCCTCAGCCGAAGCTGCAGCAGCGGTGCTATCGTGCGGGCAGATGATGAGAACTTTGATGCCCTTGGAAATCAGGGTTTCAACGTTCTGCTTTTCCTTGGCGGAGTCACCCTGGCTGAACAGAATTTCCACACTGTAGCCCTCGTTCTGCAGGGCTTCTTTGAAGCGGTTTTCATCCTGGATCCAGCGGGGTTCATCCTTGGTGGGCAGCACAATCCCAACTGCCAGCGTTTCTCCGCCGGCGGTCTCGGTGGGAGTAGCTTCGCCGCCACAAGCTGCTAGGGCAAAGCTACTGATGAGCAAAATGCTCACAAGCATCCAAAAAAACTTCTTACCTTTCATTCTTAACTCCTTCTTATATAAAAATTAGAATTGGTGACTTGCTGTTTAGTGAAGATTAAACTGTGTTCTGTTTTTGATCATCTCCTTTCTCTTCTCTCGCGAGATAAATATTTAACTATTATAGCGCTAATCGTTGATTAAGATGAGAGATTCGTCAGAATTATAGTTTAGAAATCAAGTATCAAAATACTTGGGTTGAAAGCCCTTTCCTTGTTGGTGAAGGGGTGAGCAAGGGATTAAGTGCGATGGTGAGCATACTTGTTGGTGCCAAGCCAACAGTCTCATCAGATAAAACCGCTTGCCCATCTTAAAACAAAGACGCCCATTTCTGGGCGTAATCCAAATCAGTAGCGGGGAGTGGATTCGAACCACTGACCTCCGGGTTATGAGCCCGACGAGCTGCCACTGCTCTACCCCGCAGTGCTTATTATTATAGAATAAAAAATCTAAAAGTCAAGCTTGCGTGCCAAACCTTCTCTGAGGGAGCGAATTAAAAGCCTTTCGCATCGATCTAGCATCTCTTCTTACTGCCTCTGCGTGCAATTTAGGCGGTTTTTTCAATCACCCAAAAATGGGAAAGCCCCAATCTTTGCAAAGGAGTCTTTTCCAGGGCTTGCAGCACAGCCCTCAGAGCTTTGCCCAAGCGCGGATGGTGCTCGATGATATTATCGTAAGCCCCAAAGATGGTACGCTTTTTCACGACACGCACCGGCAGCCCGGCAAACAGGCGCGTTAGATCCGCACGCGTATAAACCCGCACATGCGGCGCGAGGCTATCCCGCAGACGGCGGGGGAGATAATTGACCAGCGGGATATTGCCAAAATGGTATTTGCCACGCCAATAAATGCCATGCGTCTCAAAAGGATAGCCGCGATTGGGGCAAAAAAGCACAACGCGCCCGCCCGGTCGCAGCACGCGCACCATCTCCCGCACCGTGGCTTGGTCATCCTGCACGTGCTCGAGCACCTCATGGCTGAAGACTATATCTATGCTGCCAGTGGGGAAAGGCAAATGCTCGCCAGCGCCACAGACCACCAGCTCCACAAAGGCATGGCTTTCCCGCACCCGTGGGAATTCGATATCCAGCCCAATGGCTTGCCGGCTGACGGGCACTAAGTGGCGAAGGTACGTGCCAACCCCGCTGCCATCCACGAGCACGCGCCCGGTAATGCGCTCTGCGGCTGCCTCACGCAGCATGGCAAAGCGGCGCTCCTGCCCGGCGCGCCAGACATGTGAAGGCTCGCCGCGCTCGGCGGCTTTTTCCAGGTTTTCGGGGATGACGTGCGGCATAGGCTTTATTCTACCAGCTCACCCCTTTTATAGCGGAAGCTTATTTCCAATCCACGCCCATCTTGGTGCGGCCGCGCAGATACTTTTCCACGGCAATGCCAGCAGTGGCGCCATCGGCGGCAGCAATTACGGCTTGCTTGATGTGCTGGCAAAGCACATCACCTACGGCAAATACGCCCAGAACGTTGGTGTGGAACTCGCGATCGACCAATATGCAGCCCTCAGGGCTGGTTTCAATCTGCCCCTGCAAAAAGTCCGTGATCGGCACGCCGCCCTGCAGGTATATAAACACACCTTTGACCGCCAGTCTTTGCTCACCTTCTTTACCGCGCTGGGTGTAAGTGATGCCTTGCACATGCGCGTTGCCGTAAATCTCGTGTATGGCCACACCTAAAAGCACTTCGATCTTAGAATTAGCTTTGAGTTCGGCGATCAGTTCTTCGGAGGCAACCAGCTCCGGCGTAGGGCAGAGCAACGTCACCCGGCTGGCAAAACGCGCCAGATAGAGCGCTTCTTCGACTGCTTCATCATTTTTGCCTGCCACAGCTACTGGCTCGTCCTTGAAAAAGGCTGCATCGCACACCGCACAATAAGAAACGCCGCGGCCTAAAAATTCGACCTCACCTTTGACTAAGTGGCTGCGCCCCATCGATCCTGTGGCAATAATGACGGCACGGGCAGGATAGATCCCAGCGTTTCCATAGACAACCTTCGGGTTGCTGGAAAGATCGGTGCCGATGGCTTTATCGTTCACGTAACGCGCGCCAAAGCTCTCGGCTTGAGCGCGCATCGTTTTGAGCAATTCTGCGCCACTCAGCTCTCCAGGAATGCCAGGGTAATTCGCGATCTTGCTGGTGATACCCAATGCGCCGGTAGTGAGGCCCTTATCGAGGATCAGGG
>DMCS01000050.1:17791-25097 GCA_003445715.1 Candidatus Mesolinea sp.
GAAAGATTGGCACGGGCCGTATAGATGCCGGCTGTGGAACCGGCTGGTCCACCGCCGATAATCACCACATCGTAAACGGTTTCAGGTTGGTTTTCACTCATCAAATTGCCTTTCTCTTTGATTTTGGAAAGAGTATAACTGACTTGAGGTCAGGTTGAAATCACCGCCTAAGGTTGTGTAAGAGCAAAGTGATAATGTCCTAAAGTAGCAAAATAGAAATGTCCTAATTAAAAAAACCATGTTCCAGTATGGTACCCTGCGGGTAGGCTTCGCACTCTCCCGACCGTGCCAGGCCTTAGTTCTTTCGTGGTACCCTACGGGCAGGCTACGCACTCTCATGACCACGAAAGGCAGTTGACCTTTAGGTCTCAAATAGGGAGACCTGCGGTCAAATTCCTCGCTCGGTCTGGAGACCGGCGAGAACAAGCCAGGAAACCATGAGACCTACGGTCAAACCCACTCGCACGGTCTGGAGACCGGCGAGATCAAGGACAGAGACCGGCGAGTACATGGAGAAACGCCTAAGGTTGCGCATAGATCGGTTAGCGGAACGCCAAAAATTCCAAATCTGAAAGACAATATACCGATTCTGATAGTTTTTTAGAGATTCAGCATGCTAAAAGTGTGCAAAACAGGAGCAGTGAAGCTCCTTAATTGTGTAGAAGAAGGATTTTGAGCTGGAAGCTAAAAAGTTTTACCAAATGAGCTTGGTGGAGCGGCGGCAGTGGTTAGCTGGGCACTCATCTCTGAGCGCTGAAGATATGACCGCCTGGTCAGCTGAGGGCGGGCTGAGCACTGAGGCAGCCAACCAAATGATTGAAAACGCCGTGGGCGTTTACGCGCTGCCTCTGGGTATCGCGCAGCACTTCATCGTCAACGGCAAGCCAGTGCTTATCCCGATGGCGATTGAAGAGCCTTCGGTGATTGCTGGGGTATCCTATATGGCAAAGTTGGCTCAAGCCAGCGGAGGCTTCCGCGCCAGCGCCACCGCCCCAGAGATGATCGGCCAGATCCAGCTGCTGGACTTGGCAGACCTCTCAGCTGCAGAGGCAGCCATCCGCGCACATAAAGATGAGCTATTGGCGAGCTTGCGCGGCTTGCACCCGACCATCGAAGCGCTGGGCGGCGGAGCTAAAGATTTGCAGGTGCGCCAGATCTCCTCCTCCCCCATCGGATCGTTTTTAGTGGTGCATCTGATTTATGACGTGCGCGATGTGATGGGTGCTAACGCCGTGAACACCGCAGCTGAGCGCTTGGCTGCGCCCTTAGAAGCGCTTACTGGCGGGCGGGCGCATTTGCGCATCCTCAGCAACCTCGCTGACCAGCGCTTAGCCAAAGCTGAAGGGACCATCCCCGCCAGTGCCTTAGCCTTTGGCGCGTTCAGCGGTGAACAGGTGCGCGATGGCATACTGGAGGCTTGGGCGTTTGCTGCGGCAGATCCTTACCGCGCGGCGACGCACAACAAGGGCATCATGAACGGCATCGACGCTGTGGTGATCGCCACGGGCAACGACTGGCGCGGTGTGGAAGCCGGCGCGCATGCCTATGCTGCCCGATCAGGCTATTACACCAGCCTTTCGATCTGGGAAAAAGCCGAGAATGGCGACCTGCATGGCGAGCTCGAGCTGCCTATGGCAGTGGGCATCACTGGCGGCTCAACCCAAGCGCACCCTACGGCACGCGCTAACCTGAAGCTGCTGGGTGCCAAAAGCTCCGGGGAATTAGCCGGCATCATTGCAAGTGTGGGCTTGGCACAAAACTTAGCTGCCTTGAGAGCTCTCGCCACCGAAGGCATCCAGCGCGGACACATGCGCTTGCATGCCCGCCAGGTGGCGCTTTCAGCTGGGGCACAGCCCGCCGAGGTCGAGCGCCTCGCCGAGCAGCTTATCCGAGAAGGTAATATTAGAATAGAACGCGCACGAGAAATCTTGCGCGAGTGGAGTGAACAAAAATGATAAGTGAACACGAACATCAGCATGAGTCTGAAAACTTGCTGCTGCGGCCGCAGCGCCCCGTCGGCATCATTGGCTATGGCGCCTATGTGCCGCGTTACCGCCTGCCGGCTAAGGAAATTGCGCGCATCTGGGGCGCCGGCGATGGGGGCTTGCCGGTGATTGAAAAAGCCGTGGCTGGTCTGGATGAGGACGTGATTACTATGTCCATCGAAGCGGCCCGCAATGCGCTTAAGCGCGCCGGCATTGATCCGCGTGAGCTGCGCGCGGTGTGGGTAGGCTCCGAGTCGCATCCCTATGCCGTCAAGCCAAGCGGCACAGTAGTGGCAGAAGCCATCGGTGCTTCGCCCCATATTCAAGCTGGCGATTGGGAGTTTGCTTGCAAAGCCGGCACGGAAGCTATGGTGGCTGGCATCGGTTTGGTCGGCTCAGGCATGGGCAAATATGCCCTGGCTATCGGCATGGATACCGCCCAGGGTAAACCCGGCGATGCGCTCGAATATACGGCTGCTTCTGGGGGCGCAGCCTACATTATTGGTCCTGCGGAGGAAGCCTTAGCAACCATCGAAGCCACCTATTCTTACGTCACCGATACGCCCGATTTCTGGCGGCGGGAGCACGCTGTTTATCCGGAGCACGGTCAGCGCTTTACTGGCGAGCCAGCCTATTTCGAGCATATTACCTCAGCTGCGCGCACGATGTTAGCTGCGACTGGGCTCAAGCCTGCAGATTTCACTTATGCTGTCTTCCATCAACCCAACACCAAATTCCCTCAGCGGGTGGCAAAATTGCTCGGCTTCACCCCTGAACAGATTAAGACAGGGCTACTCACTCCTGTGATTGGCAATACCTACTCCGGCTCAGCGCTGATCGGACTTTCCGCTATCTTGGACGAGGCAAAGCCTGGAGACCTCACCTTTATGACCTCGTATGGCTCTGGCGCTGGCTCGGATGCTTTCGTTATTCGCGTGCAAGAGCCCATCCGCGAGCGCCAAGGCAAAGCCCTCAGTACGCAAGATTACATTGCCCGACGCACGGAAATCGACTACGCCACCTACATCCGCTTCCGCGGCGAAATTGTGATTCGGTAGGCACATGATGAACGAAAGTAGACCCGAAGTCTATATTGTCGGCATCGGCCAAACCGATGTGGGCGAGCTGTGGAACCTCTCACTGCGAGACTTAGGCGTGCAGGCGATACGCGCTGCCATAAAAGATGCCGGCGGGCTGCAGCCGCAGGCGATCTTTGTGGGTAACATGCTTGCCGCCAGCGCTTCGCATCAGGCAAACTTGGGTGCGCTGCTGTGCGAATGGGCTGGGCTCAAGGGAGCCGAGGGCACCACAGCTGAGGCAGCCGATGCCTCTGGCGGGGCTGCTTTACGCATGGCTTACACCGCCATTCGTTCGGGCATGGTGGATGCCGCTTTAGTGGTTGGCGTGGAAAAAGCCACCGATGTGCTCGATAGTGATATCGACTCGCTCTCGGTGCGCACATTAGACTCGGACTACGAAGCTGCCGAAGGCCTCACGCCCATTGCTCAAGCTGCGTTGCTCATGCAGCGCTATATCTACGAGAATCATGTAGACAGGGAAGCACTGGCGGCTTTCCCCATGCTTGCGCATGCCAATGCTGTCAACAACCCGCATGCGATGTACCGAAAGCCGCTGGCGCTGGAAACCTACCTCAAGGCTGGTATCCTCACTGTGCCTTTCAACCTTTATGACATTGCCCCGTTAGCGGATGGTGCAGCTGCTGTGCTCCTCACGCGCCGCGAGCTTATCCCTGAGGGTTTGGGGCATCCTATAGTGCGTATTGGTGGTTCAAGCTTAGTGACGGACCGCTTAGCTTTGCATGACCGTAGTGATCCGTTGTTTTTTGAGGCTGCGGCTGTCTCGGTGCAGCGCGCTTGCCAGCAGGCTGGCATTACTCCTGCTCAGACGGACTTCTTTGAATACGCCGATATTACCACACTGCATGCGGTTCTCTCACTTGAGGCTGCCGGCTTGTCTCCGCGCGGGGAGGGTTGGCGTTTGGCTGCAGACCATGCTAGGCTGCACCAGCGGGCCCTACCTGTTGCAACCCTGGGCGGCTATAAGGCACGCGGCAATCCGCTGGGCGCCGCTGGTATCTATCAAGCGGTTGAAGCCTGCCTGCAGCTGCGCGGTGAGGCAGGCGCAGCCCAAGTGCCTCAAGCACATGTGGGGATGATTCAATCTTTAGCTGGTACTGGCTCTACTGCCGTGACGCATATTCTGGTAAGAGCGGAAGAATAGCCCTTCTCCCATATTGTTTGCCCTCGTTCTCGCCGGTCTCTGAGTGCGCAGCCTACCCGCAGGGTACCAAGCGAGGAATTTTTGTAGTTCTCGCCGGTCTCCAGAGTGCGTAGCCTACCCGTAGGGTACCGAACGAGGAACTTGACCGCAAGTCTCCAAAATAAGTGTCGGTTTCTTTGAGACCTAAAGGTCACAGGCATTGCAGGGTCAGGAGAGTGCGCAGCCTACGCGTAGGGTACCATGCAAGAACAGAGGCCATTTTGTCATTGCGAGCCCCTTAGGCGAGCCCCACAGGGGCGAGGCAATCTTCTGACACATTAAGAAAGATTGCTTCGTCGGGCAAAGAGCGCCCTCCTCGCAACAACTGTGATAAAAGTCAAGGTTAATTTGTCGGCAAGAGGCTGAATGCTTGGTTATAGCGAACAATAGCATTTAAAATGACCAATAATTTACGCATACAAGCTGTTAGGGCCACTTTCTTCTCCTTTCCCATGCGAACAAGATGATCGTAAAAAGCTTTGATTATGGGGTTGTGTTTCGAAGCAGAGAGAGCTGCCATGTAAAGGACACTACGGACATTAGCTCTCCCTCCAAACACCCTGCGTTTCTTCTGTCTCTTGCCGCTGTCTTTATTGACTGGTGCCACCCCCACCAACGCAGCGATTTTCTGGCGATCTAATGTACCTAGTTTGGGGAGCATTGCCAATATTGTGGCAGAAGTAACAGGTCCTATTCCAGGAACACTTCTAAGCAATTTATCTTTTTCCTTCAATACGGGACTTTGCTGGATGAAGTCAGAGATTTCTTTATTCAAATCCTTCAATTCTCCTTCGAGCCAGGTAATATGAGTTTCAATGCGTTCTTTCATGGCAAAACGAGCTGAGTGTAACCTGTTTCTTTCCGCTGTGAGCATCTCGATGATCTGTCTTCGGCGTGTCATCAAAGCGGTGAGTCTTTCCTCTTCTTCGGTAGGTAAATTTCTGGCTTCGGGGTGAGTAGCCACCCCAAAGTGGGCGATTACTTTGGCGTCCAGCTTATCTGTTTTGGCTAATTGACCAATCGATCTGGCAAACTCACGGATTCGTCTGGGATTAACCACGGCCACGGCCATTTTGGCATAAGCTAGCTCTGCAACCAAAGGCATTTCAAGTCCTCCGGTGGCTTCCAAGACGATCAATTCGGGTTGGAGTTCCTTCAACCATTCGATCAGTTCTTGGATCCCTTTTGTTTCATTGCTAAACCGCCTGTAGGCCTTGCTTTCCCAACAGGCTACATCCAGAGTGCTTTTTGAAACATCGATCCCGACAAATTCCGCATTTGAAGTCATTAGATTCTCCTTGTATAATATCTTTGCCCACGTTAGCGAAAATACGGTCTTTAAGACCAAACAACTGTTCGGGCATTTGACATCTGGACATGGCGATCAGCGTTGCGAGACGGCCTTTTCGACCTAATGACAATCGATCTGCCATGTCCCCTTTAATTATTTTATACCTTCGGGTTGATCATACTAATGACAGTAATCGATCAGTGGCTGAAAACCTCGTCTGATAAATCTTTCCAATCTATGTTTTCGCCGATCTCTGAGTGCGCAGCCTACCCGCAGGGTACCGAGCGAGTGGGTTAGACCGCAGGTCTCCCTATTTGAGACCTAAAGGTCAACTGCCTTTCGTGGTCATAAGAGTGCGTAGCCTACCCGCAGGATATCATGCAAGAACAGGCTTTCCCCGGGTCAGCAGATTTAGCAGTAAATTCAATGATGCGTATACCTGCGTGATAAAATCTTTCCGAAAGAAAGACTTGAGACACTTTAAAGCCCAGAAAAGGAGAAAAATGTCCGACGTTTTAGACCGCTTTATCCGTTACGTGCAAATCGACACTCAATCGACGCGAGATGCTGAAACTTACCCCAGTACTGCCAAACAGTTGGATTTTTTGCGCCTGCTGGCTGATGAATTGAAACAAATCGGCATGCAAGAGGTGCGCATGGATCACTACGGCTATGTGACCGCCACGCTGCCAGCCAACAACGGCAAAGCTTCTCCGGTGGTAGGCTTCTTGGCGCATGTGGATACCAGCCCGGATGCCAGCGGAGCGAATGTGCACCCGTGCGTGATTGAGCATTACGATGGGGGCGAGATAGTTCTCAATGCTGAAGAGAATATCCGCCTCTCACCCGAACGCTTCCCGGATTTGCGTAAATATGTGGGGCAGACGTTAGTGACGACTGACGGCACCACGCTGCTTGGCGCGGATGACAAAGCCGGCGTGGCAGAGATTATGACCGCCATGGCTACCCTGATTGCCCACCCGGAAATCCCGCATGGCACGCTCAAGGTCGCCTTCACACCCGATGAGGAAGTGGGGCGCGGGGTGGATTACTTTGACGTGAAAGCCTTTGGTGCTGACTACGCGTTCACTGTTGACGGCGGCGAAATTGGCGAGCTGGAGTACGAGACCTTCAATGCAGCTTGTGCTAAAGTGTACGTGCATGGGCGCAATGTGCACCCAGGAACTGCCAAGGGGATCATGCTCAATGCTATTTTAATTGGCATGGAATATAACGACCTGCTGCCGGTCTTTGAGCGCCCCGAATTTACCGAAGGTTACGAAGGCTTTTTTCATCTAAACGAGATGCAAGGCACGGTAGAAGCGGCTAAGCTCGAATACATCATCCGTGACCACAATGATGAGCTCTTTGCCTGTAAAAAAGAATTTATGCAGTCAGCAGCAGATTTCCTCAACCAGCGTTATGGCGAGCCTGTGGTTGAAGTGGAGATTAAAGACCAATATTACAATATGCGCAAGATGATCGAGCCGCACCCGGATATCATTGAAGTAGCTAAGGCTGCTTATGCAGCCGCTGGGCTCGAACCGCATATCATCGCGGTGCGCGGTGGAACGGATGGCAGCCGGCTCTCATATATGGGCTTGCCCACGCCGAATATCTTCGCCGGTGGGCATGCCATGCACGGGCGCTATGAGTTTGTGCCGGTTGAATCCATGGAAAAAGCTGTAGAAGTCATCCTCAAGATTGCCGAATTAGCCACCGCAAATTGATATTGTGGCTTAAATAGAAA
>DMCS01000062.1 GCA_003445715.1 Candidatus Mesolinea sp.
CAATGTTTTTCAACACCCTCAAATATCCAATATTGCAGCAACTAAAATCTATGTTAAAATAAGAAATACATTCTGGGGCATGGTGCAACGGCAGCACACCGGACTTTGAATCCGTGGATCTAGGTTCGAATCCTGGTGCCCCAGCCTGAAAACCGTGAAATCTGATTCTGACCCTTATCATTCAACCTTACTGGCGAGCAGCCAAAGTAAACATTCCGCCCGCTGGTTTTTCCTTGGGAGTAACTTATGAAAATCGCATCCATCCTTTTGGCGGCTGGCCAGGGTACGCGCATGCATTCCAAAATTCCTAAAATCCTCCACCCTGTGGTTGGCAGACCTATGGTTTTTTATGCTGTTGAGGTTGTGCAGAAGTTGGCGAATCTACCCCCCGTGGTGATTATTGGGCATGGAGGCGAGGCTGTGAAACAAGCGCTAAATAGCGCGGGTTTTGCGGTGCAATTTGCTCTGCAGGAGCAGCAGTTGGGCACAGCACATGCTATTGGCTGCGCCCAGCCGCTATTGGAGGGGCAGGCAGACCAAATCATCGTTACTTGTGCCGATATGCCCTTGCTGCAGGCGGAAACTCTTCAGCGCCTTGTTGCGCTACATGCACAGAGTGGGGGTGTGATGACCATGACGAGCGTAATCGGCGAAGTGCCGCGTGGGTTTGGGCGCATTTTGCGCGATGAAATCGGCGGCGTGCGCGCAATTGTGGAGGAAGCTGTGGCTACCCCAGAGCAGCTTGCCATCCGCGAGTATAACGTTTCTGCATACTGCTTTGAGGCAGCCTGGCTGTGGGAAAACCTGAAGCAAATTCAGCTCTCCGCAAAGAAGGAATACTTCCTCACGGATTTGGTTGAAATTGCTGTCCGGCAGGGGTACAACGTGGAAACGTTGGTTGTGCCAGACCCCACTGAGGCTTTGGGCATCAACACCCGTGTGGACTTAGCGGCAGCAGAGCGAGCCATGCGCGAGCGCATTAATCAGCGCTGGATGCTCGCAGGTGTGACCCTCATTGACCCAGCCACGACGACGATCGAGATGGGCGTCTCCATTGGGCAGGATACGACGCTTTACCCCAATACTACCCTGCGCGGCAGCACGCGCATTGGCGAAGATTGCCACATTGGACCTAATACCACTTTACTCGACACTGAAGTGGGGAATGCCACCATTATTCAGGATTCAGTGGCTGAATACGCCAAGGTAGGAAACTGTGTCTCTATTGGTCCCTTCTGCCATCTGCGCAAGGGCGCAATCTTGATGGACGGCGTGCATATGGGTAATTTTGGGGAGGTGAAGGCATCCATCTTAGGGGAAAACGTCAAAATGGGGCATTTTTCATACATAGGAGATGCTAAAGTCGGTGCGAATGTTAACATTGGCGCCGGCACGATCACTTGCAATTTTGACGGTGAGAAGAAAAACCTTACTGAAATTGGTGAAAATGCTTTTATTGGGAGTGACACAATGCTGGTTGCACCGGTAAAGATTGGAAAAAATGCCAAGACCGGCGCTGGCTCGGTTGTCACCCATGATGTACCCGATAACGGATTGGTTTATGGGGTACCGGCAAGAGAGGCGAAAGAGAAGAAATGAACTTAGAAGTTTGGCTGTGGATCGCGTTTGCTGTGGCGTTAGGGCTGGAATTGTTGAATTCGGCAGCATTTTCGGCTTTTAAACACGCCCGCTTGACGTATTTAATTAGCCTGCGGGAGAAAGAACCGGGCAGCGTGGATAAAACTATTGCGTTGATGGAGCAACCCGGATTACATACTGCGCTGCGCATAGGATTAACATTAACGCACTTTTTAACTGCAGGCATCTTGGCTTACAACCTGATTCTCGTTGAGGCTCTAGGCTCTGATTGGGTACGCGTAGGCATTTGGTTGTTCGCACTGCTTCTGATCTTGGTTGTAGAGTTTGTAATTGAGCGCAACATCTTAAAATCCCCCGAAGAAGCAACCGTGAATCTCACTGGGGCGGCTGGGTTAATCGCTTCTTTCCTTTCCCCACTTTCAAAGCTTATGTTAAACATCTTGGGTGAACATGCGGAGAAAATGAAACTCTCGGTAACGGATGACGTTTTACGGGATTGGGTGGAAGTTGGCGAACCAGAGAGCAACTTGGAAAGGGGCGAGCGCGAGATGATCTATTCAATATTTCGCTTTGGCGAGACCTTAGCCAAGGAGGTAATGGTGCCTCGTATTGACGTTTTAGCCCTGGATATCAACACCACCATCAGTGAAGCCCGGCAGGAATTCATCAAGGCGGGGCACTCGCGCGTACCAGTTTATGAGGATACCATCGATAATGTAGTGGGGCTGCTCTATGCTAAGGACTTACTCAGCGTTGTGGACGGCAACGACACCATTGCCCAGCAGCGCAGGCTATTACGCCCGGCTTATTTTATCCCAGAGACTAAGAAAGTGGATGAGCTGCTCACCGAGATGCAATCTCGTGGGGTGCATATGGCTGTAGTTGTGGATGAATATGGTGGGGTAGCCGGTGTGGTCACACTCGAAGATATTATGGAAGAAATCGTAGGTGAGATTCGCGATGAATATGACCAAGGGGAAGAGCAAATTGTAGAGAAAATCGGTGAAGATGATTTTCTTTTTTTGGGACGCGCTACTATTGATGAGGTCAACGAAATTACAGGTTTGCATCTTTCTAAAGAACATGCCGATACATTAGGCGGCTTGATTTACAGCCGATTAGGACGTGTGCCGCAGCCAGGTGAGGTCGTTTATGAAAATGGCGCCGAGATTACCGTAGAAAAAGTGGTCGCTCGACGCATCCTTAAAGTACGTGTGCGCTTGCTGCCACCGGGAGAATCGACAATGGAGATAGAGTCAGATAATGTTAACACCCGCAAATAAACAAAAATTAATTACGCTTGCGTTACAAGCCTACACTGGAGCTTACGCACCTTACTCGCAATACGCTGTGGGTGCGGCGGTGCTGACTGCAGAAGGGGAGATCCATACCGGTTGCAATATCGAAAACGCAGCTTATCCTTCATCGATGTGTGCCGAACGTGTGGCAATTTTTAAAGCTGTCTCAGAAGGACATCGGAAACTCCAGGCAATTGCGGTGGTTACACATAATGGCGGTTCACCGTGCGGCGGTTGCCGGCAGGTGATGCGCGAATTTGGGGACAAAGATATGCCTGTGCTTATCGCTGATACTGACGGCAACTTGTTGGCTGAGCTGACGCTGGAGGAAATTTTGCCACACTCCTTCGGTCCAGAAGACCTGGAAAAAGGATAAGCAGAGGGATACTTTTTAGGTAAATGGCTGAGCAGCGCAACCGCACCTTTCATGCCCAGGCGGTGGTTTTACGCCACGTTGCGTATGGTGAAGCAGACCGCATCCTAACGCTTTTTTCCTTGGAGCGGGGGAAATTTCAGGCGATTGCCAAGGGGGTGCGCAAGATTAAATCGCGCAAGGCAGGTCACTTAGAGCCTTTTACACATGTCTCACTTTTTCTGGCTGAAGGGCGCAATTTAGCCATCATCACCCAAGCTGAAACCATACGCAACTTCGCTGGCATCAAAGCGGACCTTAAGCTGACTGGCTATGCAGCTTATGCCATCGAGCTGCTGGACCGCTTTACTCAGGAAGAAGGCCGCAATCCAGAGCTTTTTCAATTATTGGTGGAGACGCTCCAACGCCTTGAGGATGATCCCGAGCCGCTTACCAGCCTGCACTATTACGAGGTACAGCTCTTGGCTTTGCTCGGCTTCCGCCCGGAGTTGAATAAGTGCGTAGCTTGTGGCAAGACAATCACGCCTGTGGACCAGTATTTTTCGCCCAAGTTAGGCGGGGTGCTCTGCCCAGATTGCATTGCCAAAGATACGCAAGCCTGGCGCATTTCTATGCCGGCGCTTAAGTATTTTCGCTTCTTCCAGCGCTCAGCTTATAGCCAGGTGCGCGGACGTGTCATCCCACCGCAAGTCGAGCCGGAACTCAAGACGTTACTAGAGCGCTATTTTACCTATCTGTTAGAGTATGGGCTGCGCACTCCCAAGTTTATACAGGCTGTCTCATAAAAAGGAAAAGAAATTCTATTGCAAAAAGATAGCAATTATGCTAAGATAATGCAATGATATTTGATACTTTACTGCAACTTGTGGGTGATGAGCCGGTATTTGAAAGCGCACTGCTTCTGGCTGGTGACGTCGATCCACGTCTGATTCAGCAGCAACTTTCGCGCTGGGTGCGCAGCGGCAAAATCTATAAACTTCGCCGCGGGTTGTATGCCCTTGCGCCTCCGTATCAAAAGCGCAAGCCGCATCCCTTTTTAGTTGCTAATTACCTGCAAAGGGGATCTTATGTGAGTTTGCAATCTGCTTTGGCACATTACAGCCTCATCCCCGAAGTTACCTACGTTACGACGAGTGTCTCGCATAGCCGACCAGAGAGGATCGAGACACCATTAGGTGTTTTCGAATTCCGTCATGTCAAGCGGGAGTTGCTCTTTGGCTATGAACTGCAAGATTTGGGCGGTCAAAGCGCTTTTATTGCCACACCAGAGAAAGCGCTGCTAGATCTGATTTACCTGCAGCCTGGCGGCGAAACGGAGGCTTACCTGCAAGAGCTGCGCCTGCAAAACCTCGAACAGTTAAACTCAGAACGTCTCCAGTTTTACGCGGAGAGGTTTAATATGCTCAAGATGCGTAAGGCAGCAGAGAGATTAGTAGACTTGATTGAGCGCGAAAAGTCGATGTATGAGGAGCTATGAAAGCATATCTTGCCAGCTTAGTTAAACAGACAGCAACTCCAGTCGAAGGCAAAAATCTGGTGCGGGAATACATGCAAGCGCGCATTTTACAATCCTTGCAACGTGCTGGGGCCATGATTCCATTAGCCTTTCATGGTGGTACCGCCTTGAGATTTCTCTATGATTCTCAGAGGTATTCTGAAGACCTGGATTTCTCCCTTGTGGGTGATGAAGGCTATGATTTTCACGCTTATTTACGACGGATTCGTGCAGATTTAACTTTAGAAAATTACGCCCTTAGCTTCAAAATCAATGATCATACGACGGTTAATAGTGCGTTCATTCGGTTTCCAGGTCTGCTTTATGAAATGGGACTTTCCACTTTGAAAAGTGAGGTGTTAGCCATAAAAATCGAGGTGGATACCAATCCCCCTCAAGGCGCAGGATTAGCGACCACTGTTATCCGCCGCTTTGTAGTGCTCCGACTCCATCATCATGATCAAGCGACGCTCTTAGCTGGCAAGCTTCACGCTATATTGCAAAGACCTTATACCAAGGGACGTGACATTTACGATTTATTTTGGTACCTTAGCGATCCAAGTTGGCCACAGCCAAATTTTACCTTTCTAAATAATGCTCTTGCGCAAACCAGCTGGACTGGCGGGATGGTAACAGTTGAAAATTGGAAAGAACTGGTTTTTTCCCGCCTCCAACAAATTAATTGGGAAAACATTGTTGTAGACGTTCGTCCTTTTGTGGAGCCCAATTTTGATTTAAGCTTATTAAGTTTGGAAAATTTTGAAAACCTGCTTAGTTAATTACACTGATAATTATTTTGGTGTTTATCTCATTTTGGCTATCCAAAGTAGGTGATGAATTTGCTTTTTAGGAATTTACTTATTGGACTTCAAGCATTGCAGCGTTTCCAAAAATTGTTAGGATAGGGTGCCTAAGGGGTATAATCTGAACGTTAAATCAATCCTAAGGAATGCTCATGATACCTTCCGCTCAAAAACCACTGGATTTCCAATCCATTATGTTTGCCCTGCAAACCTACTGGGCTAAGCAGGGCTGCCTGATTTGGCAGCCCTATTATTCACAGGTGGGCGCCGGCACGATGAATCCAGCTACATTCTTGCGCGTGCTTGGTCCTGAACCTTGGCGGGTGGCGTATGTGGAGCCCTCTGTGCGCCCAGATGACGGCCGCTATGGCGTGAATCCCAATCGCCTGCAGCAACACTACCAGTTCCAAGTGATCCTCAAGCCCGACCCTGGCAACCCGCAAGAGCTTTACCTCGACTCGCTGCGTGCCTTGGGGGTGGACCCGCAAGAGCACGACATCCGCTTTGTGGAAGATAACTGGGAGTCACCCGCCCTGAGTGCATGGGGCTTAGGCTGGGAAGTCTGGCTGGATGGGCAGGAAATCACCCAGTTTACGTATTTCCAGCAAGCCGGCGGGGTCACCCTGGAAATTCCTTCTGTTGAAATTACTTACGGGCTGGAACGCATCGCGATGGCATTGCAACGTGTGCGCGATTTCAAGCTGATCCAGTGGAACCCGGAGCGCACTTATGGCGATGTGAATCAGGTGGCAGAGCGGGAGCATTCCACCTACTACTTTGAGGTAGCCGACGTGAACCGCCTGCGTGAGATGTTTAACCTCTTTGAACAAGAAGCACGCTTGGCACTGGAGCGCAAGTTGGTACTGCCAGCGTATGACTATGTCATCAAGTGCTCGCACACCTTCAACGTATTGGATGCGCGCGGTGCGGTGGGCTTCACCGAGCGCCAGGTGCTTTTCGGCAAGATGCGTGATCTTTCCCGCCAGGTGGCACAAGCTTATCTGGCTCAGCGGGAAGAAATGGGCTTCCCATGGCTGCCGCCTACCCAACCAGTTCAAGAAGCTGCAACAGAAATCTCCTTACCGCAACGGCGGTCCGAGAGCGCGGATTTGCTCCTGGAGATTGGCACTGAAGAGCTGCCCACAGCCGATTTGGACTCAGCTCTGGCTCAACTTCGAGAAGCACTATCGCAGTTACTGGAGAAAAACTACCTGAGTCACGCTGGGATTTCTGTGCAGGGCACCCCTCGACGTCTGGTCGCCTTGGTGAAGGATCTGCAAACCTATCAAGCTGACCGAGTGGTCGTGGTGAAAGGTCCCCCTGCTGAGCGCGCTTTTGATGCCACGGGCAAACCTACCAAGGCGGCTGAGGGCTTTGCGCGCAGCCGCGGCGTGGAAGTGAGTGCGCTCAAGGTGCAAACTGTGGAAGGTGGAGATTATGTGGTCGCGGAAGTGCTGGAGAAGGGTCAATCCGCAGCGGCTATTCTGGCACAGTCTTTGCCCGAGCTTTATAGCAATATCCGTTTTACCAAGAACATGCGTTGGAACCAAACTGGCACAACATTCTCCAGACCGGTGCGCTGGCTGGTTGCACTCTTAGGGGAGGATGTGATTCCGTTCAGTTTTGCCGGCTTGTGGAGCGGGCGCACGACGCGCGGGTTGCGCTTCTCGGAGCAGCCTAGCAAAGAGCTGTATAACTCAGCGGACTATTTTGACTACATGAAGGCTCAGGGGATTGTCTTGGACCCAGAGCAGCGCAAGGCAATAATTTGGGAAGAAGCAGAGCGCCTTGCCCAGCGTGTGGGTGGAAAGCTGGCTGATGACCCAGAATTGCTTGCGGAGGTCGCTAACTTAGTTGAACGCCCCACAGTAATGTTGGGCAGCTTTGAAGAACGCTATATCCAAAACCTGCCTCCTGAAGTTTTGATCGCGGTGATGCGCAAGCACCAGCGCTACTTTTCTGTGATGGACATGCAAGGAAATTTGCTGCCGCACTTTATCTTTGTGCGCAATGGTGATGAGCGCTACCAAGACGTGGTGGTGGATGGCAACTTGCAGGTGATTCACGCCCGATTTACAGATGCTGAGTTTTTCATCCAAGAAGATAAACAGAAAAAATTAGAAGAATTTATTCTCAAGCTTAACCAGCTCACTTTTCATAAGGATTTGGGTTCGATGCTTGACAAAACCGGACGCATTCAACAGTTGGTCAAGCGCATCGGTCAGCGCCTTGGGCTTTCGGAAGCAGAACAGCAAATGGTGGATCGCACTGCAGCACTTTGTAAGGCTGACTTGGCAACCTCTATGGTTATTGAGATGACCGAACTACAAGGGGTGATGGGGCGCTATTATGCCAAGCTCAGCGGAGAGCCAGAAGAGGTAGCTGAAGGCATCTTCGAGCACTACTTGCCGCGCAATGCTGAGGACCCACTGCCCACAGGTCAGCCCGGGCTGATCGTGGGCATTGCCGACCGCCTGGACTCCATTGCCGGACTTTTTGCTGTGGGACTTATCCCCACGGGCAATAAGGACCCATTCGCCTTGCGCCGTGGGGCACTCGGCTTGGTGCAGCTGCTAATCGGGAAAGACCTTGAATTTGATTTGGAGTGGGGGCTTGCCCAAGCTGGCGAGCTGCTGCCTGTGAATTTTGGTGAGGATGAAAAGGTCGCAGCCTTAGAATTTATCACTGGGCGACTGCGCAGCCTGATGCTTGAGCGCGGCTATCGCTATGACGTTGTGGACGCCGTATTGCATTGCCAGGCAGCTAACCCAGCTAAAGCGCAGCGCTATGTGGATACGCTGAGCGCATGGGTGGCACGGCCGGATTGGATGAACATACTACCGGCTTATAGCCGCTGCGTGCGCATTACACGGGACCTGGACCAGAAATTTTCTGTCCAAGAGAATCTTTTTAGAGAACCAGAGGAGAAAGAGCTATATGCGGCATTACAAAAGGCACAATGCGCTTTGGCTGGCAGTGAAGACCTTGGTAAGGCTTTAGAGCAAGTGGAATTGATGGTTCCGGTGATTAACACTTTCTTTGATAGCGTCTTGGTGATGGCGGAAGATATGACTTTGCGTCAGAATCGGTTAGGCTTGTTGCAGGAGATTGTGGCTCTGCTAAGTGATAAAGTTGATCTTTCCGCTTTGGAAGGGTTTTAAAAACAGAAACGCCCTAAGAAGGGCAGTGAGTAAACAGGTTTTAAGTAACTGATCAGCCAGCGCTGATCAGCTGTTTTATTTTTTCCAAGCCTTCTGTTAAGCTCTTACCTAAGTAGATGCCGCCCAGCTCCGTGCGTGCGCTTTCATTTTCATCAAAGTAATGGCCGGCATAGGCTAAGCGCGGTTTGCCGCGCAGATTTGCGAGTTTTTCCGCGAAGCCGCGCATTTGGTAGGCTGTGCTTTCTTGATTGACCGCTAGAACGATCAGCTTGGGGCGCACCTGGGCAGCATAATCAAGTAAATCCTCTGTGGGCAGGTCCGGGCCGAGATATTCGACGAAATAGCCCTCCTGCCGCAGGAGAATAGCGAACATCAGCGCAGCTAACTCGTGACCTTCATCTGGACCACAGCCAACTAAGATGAGCGCTCCCTCTTTGACAGCCGGCAAATTTTGCATGATGGCGAGCAATTTACCTTTGATCAAATTCGAAGCCATATGCTCGGTAGCGATGCGGATTTCTCCGCGATACCAAGCTTCGCCAACGAGTTCCATAGCCGGAGCAATGACTTCCTGAAAAATGGTCAGAAGGTCAAAGTATTTCTGGACTTCTTCAAAGATGGCGTTGACACGATCTTCGTTGTGGGCGATAAGCGCCCCAAAGAGCATTTCGGCGTAATCTCGCGCTGGGCGCGGTGGCTTGGGCTTGGGTGCTTGGGGGGCTGCTGTTTGGATAGTCTCAGGCCATTCCCCTCTGGCACGCATTTGTTTATATTCCTCGGCTACTTCGCTGATGCTCTTGCCGGAATCTAATTTGCGCTGTACCCAAAGTAAGAGCTGGATATCGCGCTCGGAGTAAAGGCGGTAGCCATTGGGCATGCGCATCGGTTTGAGCAAATCGTATCGCCGCTCCCAAGCGCGCAATGTGACTGGTTTGATGCCGGTACGTGCCTGCACAACCTTGATAGTGTAGAAAGGCTCATCTGAGTAAGTGCCTATTGAAGTCATGCAAACATTATCCTTTGCAGTTCAATTGTACAGGATGACACCCTGAGCAGCAAGCTAAATTAACAAAAGTGGATTTTTGATTGTCCATTTATTTTATTTCCACCTCACTCAACACTCATTCCTCAGAGCTGCGAGTTTGGGTTTCGCCCTGATTGTGGCTCTGATTGAAGAGTTGCTCCCAACGGAGCACTTCTTCGTCACTGAGAGGCTTTTCCACTTCAGCTATAGGCGCTTGGTTGAGGGCTGCTTCAATCTGGCGAGCGAACACGTCAGCAGATATCACGTGCATGTGCAGGGGGCGGGCAGCAGCCTGCACCATGCGGTCTGAGCTTACCAAGGTCTCATTGCGCGCCCGGCTGCCTCGTTTTTGCAAGTAGGCAGCGATCGCAGCGTCCGCAGTTTGAGATGAGGGCACAAAAATGCCTTTTACCAAGCCAAAGCCGCGCTCCCCCGATTGACCTGGGGCAGCACGGTCAAAAAAGACCAGGGCGTGATCGCGCTTGATACGGCAGAATTGATTGAGCAGGTCAATGAGAGCTTGTTCATCATCAATATCTGCCAGTGAAAGCCCGCGCACATGCGGGATCAGGTTATGCCCATCGATAATCCATTTCATCTTTCTATTGTAATCTGATTAAGCCTTAGGTTTTATTTGAATTTGGTAAGAAATATTTTCAAATAGCGGATAATTCCCATAAAATTAAGTTTGGCGGTTTCATCGTGGGTAAGGTTTATAATTAGGCAAACTTTAGCACAAGTTAAAGGTGAGCATGTTCTTTTATTTGTTAGCGTATGTTCTATTTATGACCGGGGCGATGTTGGCGCTGATAAATTTCGGATACGAGCTTTCGCTGTGGTTCTTGGGCTTGGGCTGGGTGTTGGAAGTGACGCTGAATTTACTTCTTTGGCTGAAATCTAAACAAATCCCTCGTTTGATGCGCACAAGCTGGCCAAAGGCTGCTCATATTATCGCCTTGGCAGCTTTCCCGCTGATGATGTTTTTTCGTATGAAAGCAGACATGACGATTTTTGGACTGCTGCTGATATTCTGCGTCATCTTATGGAGCTTTTCCTTAATAAACCTAAGGCGCTCCCCGTCTGGCTTTATGGAGGAATCCTAATGCAAAACGTCTTTCCATCTCAACATCCTTTGGTGGCTGCCAAGCTGACCCGCTTGCGCGACATAAGAACCGAACCTAAGAAATTCCGCGAACTCGTACGCGAATTAGCGGCTATGCTCGCTTATGAAGCTACTTTAGATATAGCAGTGCAACCAATTTCGGTGCAAACCCCTCTGGCAACCTCACAGGGCGTTACCCTGGTGGATAAAATTGGTTTGATACCCATATTGCGCGCAGGCTTAGGCATGGTGGAAGGCGTCTGGGAGCTGATGCCAGCTGCGGAAGTGTGGCATATTGGTCTTTACCGCGATGAAAGGACGCTGAAGCCTGTTTCCTATTACAACCGCTTGCCTGTGGCACCAACGGTAACCCTCTGCTTGATACTCGACCCGATGCTCGCTACCGGTGGTTCGGCAGTGGCAACGGTGGACATTCTCAAAGATTGGGGTGTGCGTAAAATTAAGTTTGTAGGGCTGATTGCTGCGCCAGAAGGGATCTCCAGATTGCATGAAGCGCATCCAGATGTGCCCATTCACATTGCGCATATCGATGAACGCTTGAATGAGCAAGGGTATATCTTGCCGGGTTTGGGGGATGCGGGCGATAGGATGTTTGGTACCGGCTGATCAAAATGCTCTTATGGGGCTGGTAGAGGGGATTGCTGCAGGCGGCGGGCAATTTGACGGTCAACTTTGCCCATAGCAAAATCAGTTAATTGGGCTGGCTTGACCCAGCGGACATGGCGGAGAGAATCAGTGCTCTGCCCTGGGAGAAGTGTGCACAGAAAAGCATGCAGGGTAATCTTGAAATGCGTATAGGCGTGGTGGTAAACGCCAAATTCTTTTTCGACGGTAATCTCCAAGCCTAATTCTTCCCGTATTTCCCTTTTCAGACAATCTTCCAAACTGACATCTTGCGGTTCCAACTTACCGCCGGGGAACTCCCACAACCCACCGAGCAGACCGTTTGCCGGACGTTGAGCGATTAAGACCTGCTGATCCTGTGTAATGACTGCAGCCGTCACGGTGTAATGTGGCACTGGCGGCTTTGCATAGCGCTGTGGCAGGCTATTTTGTGTGCCTTGCGCAAAAGCTTGACAGATGTTTTGCAATGGGCACTGTTCACAAAGGGGTGTTTTTGGTGTACAGATGCGTTCACCCAGCTCCATCACCGCTTGGTTGAAATCACCTGGGCGCTCTTGGGGGAGCAGCTGCTCGGCGTACTCCCCCAATTTGCGCTCGAGGGCAGGGGTGCCTAAGGGGGCCTGCAAATTGAGCAGACGGATGTACACCCGCCGGCAGTTCGCGTCCAAAGTGGGAAAAGGTTGCTGGAAGGCAATCGAGGCAATTGCACTCGCAATATAGCTGCCCACACCCGGCAGCGTGAGCAACTCTGCATAAGTATGCGGGAGCTGCCCTTCGTGTTTTTGCAAAACCAACTGAGCGGCTTTATGCAGGTTATGTGCGCGGCTGTAGTAACCCAAGCCTTCCCACAATTGCAGAACCTCGGCTTGATTTGCTTTGGCTAAGGCTTCCAGATTAGAGAAGCGCTGCATGAAGCGCTCAAAATAGGGGATGACCGTTTCCACTTGGGTTTGCTGCAGCATGACTTCAGAAACCCATATGCGGTAGGGAGAGGGATTAGAACGCCAGGGGAGCACCCTGGCGTTGGCGTCATACCACCTGAGCAAGTCCGCGGCAAGCGCGTTCATTAGAATTGAAATGCGCCCTTTTGTGGAGCGATTTTACAGACGTAATGATCGACCAACTCAAGCAGTTGGTCATTGAGCGCTTGCCACTCCGGGGAGGAAATGAGGGTCTTCGCCGCTTCTATGCTGGGCATCACAGCGCCGACCAAAATTTGGGGCTCATTGCCGTAGACCGTCACCCAGGCATCGGTCAGCTCAAGCCCGAGATTATTCACTTTGGGGAGATAATCCCCCACCATAAAGCCGTAATAAAACTGTTCTTTACCAGGCTTGATGTTCCATGTAAGGATTACTTTTGCCCTCATAGCCTTCAACTCAGTTTAGGGTCAAGAGCAATCACGTGGGTCTCTTCTTCCGCAAAAGCGGTGCTGCCGGAGACTTTATAAGATTCCATTGTTTCGAGTTGAGTTAAGCCCATTTCTTTGAGAAATTTACTCAACGGATCGAGGTCTAATTTGGAGTGAGGGGTATCGTATTGCATCGGGATGACGATATTGGGTTCCAACATGCTGATGACCTCCGCAGCTTTAGAGGCATTCAAACCATTCCCATCCCCTACCGGAACCAGAGCGATGTTGACTGTTCCTAATGATTCAATATCAGATTGGCTGGGTACTTGATCGAGCCTGCCCAAATGCGCCACGGTGACCGCGCCGAATTCAATCAAGTAAAGCGTATTGCGCAAGCCTGAATAATCTTTTTTATGTGGGGTTGTCTGCACACCGGTAATAAACACACCCCCGATCTCGAACTCGCCAGGACCATTGATGAGAAAAGGGTCACCCTTGACGGCTTTGACAAAATTGTGCACTGGGTCATCGCAGCTCACGGTGACGATTTCGGCTTTGAGCTTGAGCGGAGGGTAGCCGGCTATTGTAGAGTCAAAGGGGTCGGTGACAACCGAAGCCTTTCCCCGCTCGCTGAGGCGAAAGCAAGAGTGACCATACCAAAAGATTTCCATCAAACCTCCAACTAGATACTTACATTAGGCGCAGTTTTTTGCATATGTCTCAAGTATCACCTGGGCATATTATACCTATGGGCGTGTCAATTAAATGCGTGTGATCTTACAGGCATAAACCACACATCGAAAAAGTATTTGAAATTATATCAGCTTGATGGTGAGCCGGCGTATTTTAGCGGTAAAAGCCTTAGACTTCTGTTTAGTTCACCTTTATTTTTAGGGTGGACTGGAAAACGCAATTTAAGTTGAGAGGCTTTTTTTGGAATTTTTGTAAATCTACCTTGCGCGATTAGAAGATTGTGTTAGTATATATTACTAGTCGGAGAGGTGTTGGTTTTTGATAATATTGGTTATGCATCTGATCGTGGTTAGTATGCTTATTCTCTCTGATCTAATGTAGTCTGCTTACTAACCATAAAAACGGTTCCTTTGCATACCCCTTAAAGGAGGTAAAACCGTAAAGATCCACCCAAGAACCCACAACTATTGTCGCTTAGTACCTCTGTACCATTCGTTTCGTTTCAGATAATTTAATAAGGAGAAAGACATGCAAAAAAAGTCAACATCTAAAGTGTTAGCACTTTTCCTGATGGTTGCCTTGCTTTTAGGCATGGTGGTGAATACTTCTAATGCCAGCGTTGGTCCCGTTGAGGCAACCCAAGCACTGGATAAAGTAGAACCCGCTGTACTTGAAGCAATGTCAACTAAAGGCAGCTCCGATTTTGTGGTCGAAATGGCTGAACATGCAGATTTGAAAGCAGCCTACGCGATCAAAGATTGGAGCGAACGTGGCTGGTATGTTTACAACAATTTGAAAGAGGTTGCTGATCGCACGCAGAAACCGATTATTCAGATGCTTGATCAAAAAGGAATTAAGTATCAATCCTTCTTTGCCGGCAATGAAATTGCGGTAACTGCTGGAGATATGACGACGCTTTCACAAATTGCAGCTTTGGATAGTGTGGAACACATTCGTTACCCAAGGACTGCATACATCGACCCCATCACCAGCCTCTCGAAGGATCTATTTAATTTCACGGTTCAATCACTGGCTTGGGGCATCACCGATACCAATGCTGACGAGTTCTGGTCCACATTTGGCATGCAGGGGGAGGGCATTGTAGTCGCCAATATTGATACAGGCGTCCAATGGAATCACCCAGCCCTCGACCAGGCTTTCAAGTGCGGAACCGACCCATCGGATCCCGCGTGTTGGGCAGATCCCTCTAATGTTTGCGGAGGTCAAGCCTGTGATAACAACGGGCACGGCACCCATACCATGGGCACGATGGTAGGCGACAATGACCCAACCCTGACCTATCAGGTGGGGATGGCGCCCAACGCGCAATGGATTGCCTGCAAGGGCTGCGAATCGAGCAGCTGCTCCGATGCCGCTTTGAATGCCTGCGAAGATTGGATTGTTGCGCCAAATGGTAATCCCGATAACCGCCCGAATGTGGTCAATAACTCCTGGGGCGGCGGCGGTGGTGATACCTGGTATCTTGCCAAAGTACAGGCCTGGCACGCGGCCGGCATCTTCCCAGCATTTTCAGCAGGCAACAGTGGCTCAGCTTGCAGCTCTCTGGGCTCACCCGGTGACTATCAGGAAAGCTTTGGTACTGCAGCTCATGATAACAACCGGACAGTGGCCAGCTTCTCCTCACGGGGTCCAAGCTATTTTGGTGACGATCCCTATACCAAACCTAATATTTCCGCCCCGGGTGTAAGCATTTGCTCTTCAGTACCTGGCAGCGGTTGGGACTGCACTTATAGCGGCACGTCCATGTCATCCCCTCATAGTGCGGGGGCTGTCGCGCTGCTTTGGTCGTGCAACAGCTCGCTAATTGGCGATATGCAAGCCACCTTTGAAGTGTTGCAGAATACGGCTGATCCAGCCCCAGATGGAAATTGCGGCGCACCCACGGACGGCGAGGGTAACTACACTTATGGTTATGGTTACCTGAATGTGTTAGCTGCAGGGCAGTGGGTTTGTTCCGCTGGAACAATTACTGGTTCGGTTACGAGCGGTGGCAGCCCGGTGGAAGGCGCTACAGTCACCGCGGATAATGGCGAAGGTGTAGTAATTGATACCGAGACCGGAGCAGATGGGATTTATACTCTCAATGCCCCAGCAGGTACTTACACCGTCACTGCTACTAAATACGGCTTTACCGAAGATATTGAAACCGGTGTAGTAGTTGAGGAAGATGGAACGGTCGTTGTGGACTTTACGATTGAGCCCCTTGCTTCGACGATTGTTTCCGGCGTTGTTTACGATGCAGGTGTGGAAGGGCTGGGCAACCACGGTTATCCTCTCTATGCCTCCATCCGCATCACTGCAACTGGTTTTGATCAAACCATTTACAGCGATCCGATTACTGGCGAATATTCAGTTGAACTGGTCTCGGAAACTGAACACACCTTTGAGGTAAATTCAGTAATTTCGGGCTATGAACCTTTCGCTGAGACGCTCACACCGACTGGTGCAACTCTAACCTACGATATTGGATTAGGGGTTGACGGCGGAGTATGCGCAGCGCCTGGCTACCAACCTGATTACGACTTCTTCTGGAGCTTTGAACAAAGTGATGGCGGGTTTACGCCAGGCGGCACCACCAGCTTTGCCTGGGGTGACTTTACCAGCGGCCCCGGCGAAGGCCATAGCGGCACTAAAGGCATCGCCACCAATCCGGCGGGTAACTATAATCCTAATGAATTGGGTTACATGCTCTCGCCCGTCATTGACCTGAGCGGCTATGGAACGAATACCCCCGTCATTCAATGGTGGGATTGGAAAGATATTGAAAGTGTTTCTTGGGACTGGGCGCGCTTTGACGTCACCAAAGATGGCGGCGCAACCTGGACGACAGTCTGGGGGCCTGTCGGTGGCGTCCATGATACCGAATACCACCAGCAAACCGTTGTGCTTGACCCGAGCTATAACGTCAGCGATTTCCAGTTCCGTTTCTACTTTAAGAGTGATAGCTCTGTCCAATATGCAGGTTGGTATGTTGATGATGTAGGCTTGGTGGAAGTGCCAGTACCCCCTGCCACACAGGTTTTCTTCACGAATTTCGACTCGGACAATGGCGGATTTGTCGCCAGCGGCACCAACTCCAGCTGGGCTTGGGGCGCCCCCTCAGCAGAGCCCGGCCCTGGCGCACCTTATTCAGCGCCCAATGTGTGGGCGACCAACTTGGCAGGCAACTATAATAATAGTGAGGAAAGCTATATAACCTCGCCTGTCATTGATCTAAGCGCTCACGCTGGGCTTGCCCCTGTGCTTTCGTTCTACCATTGGATGGAATCTGAAAGCAACACTTGGGATTGGGGTTCAGTTGAAGCCACGAAAGATGGCGGGGTCACCTGGGATATCATCTGGCAAAAGTTTGGGAATATCACAGAATGGACGCCAAAATCCTTGCAATTAGACCCAAGCTACGCGGTGAGCAACTTCCAGTTCCGGTTCCATTTCCACTCGGATGGTTCAATTAATTACCCCGGCTGGTACATTGACGATGTAGGGGTCTCGGTCTCCGAACCTTTTGAGATCGCCGCGCCCTGTGTCGTTATTCCCGGCGGTGCGGTGGCTGGCTACGTCACGGATGAGATGACCAGCGAACCTCTCATCGGAGCGGATGTTTATAGCGAAACGGCTGCAACCGTGAGCTTTGTTCTGGAAGACGACCCTGACAATGCCGGTGTTTACTGGCTATTCCAGCCGACTGAGACGGATCCGGAGGAAGTGTTATTCACAGCCTCTAAGGATCTGTATGCAGATGAAACGGCAAGAGTGAGCGTGGTCCAGGATGATTTGACACAGCAAGACTTCGCGCTGGGCACTGGCCAACTGACCTTTGACCCGACCGAGTTCGAATTTACCATGGCAATGGGCGACGCGCCAGCGACAGACACCTTGACCATCGGCAACAATGGGACGAGTGATGCCACTTTTGAGCTTGTTGAAAAGGAGGAAGGCTTTACACCCCTAAGTATCCCAGCATTTACTGGCGAGCTGCCTGAAGATAACCGCGAGGTTTCATTAGGGCGAGCACCACAGGCTGCTACTAATGTTTCAAGATCCAGCTCTGCAAAGAACGACCTGGGCGGAATTCTCAGCACGGCTCCAGCATTTGCCATGGATATTTATCCTGGTGAGAAATTGGTTTACATCCCCGATACGTCCGTTCCGGGCACCTGGGAAGTCGTTGGTTCGATTTCTGGCATGTCTTTCTTTGCCGGCGACTTTGTTGGCGGAGATTTTGACACAATGTACGTTGTCAATTATGACAACAATGGGCTCTACGCGGTAGATATTGCCACTGGTGCTTACACCCAGATTGGCACGACCACTCCGCCTCTTGGCACAATAAATGGGTTGAGCGGAACGCCGGACGGCACGATGTACGGCATCGCTGGTGACTGCTCAACGAGCTACTTGGTTACGATTGACATTCCTTCTGGCGCAACGACCAATATCGGGTCCATTCCCGGAGTTGGCTGCGGTATTGACCTGGCGTATAACACCGACGATGACATGATTTATGTGGTCGACCTGCTGACCGACAGCTTGTTCAGGGTTGATCCAGCTACAGCTGCAGCAACTCTGGTTGGCGCCTTAGGGGTAAGCCCGAATTATGCTCAGGGCATGGATTTTGAGGAAGAAAGCGGCGTGCTCTACTGGGCGGCTTATACGACATCGGGCGAGCTGCGCGTTATCGATACCACCACGGGCGCTAGCACGTTGATTGGTGCCTTCCCTGGCGGCGCGGAAGTGGACTGCTTAGCCTTCCCGACCGGCGGTTCTGCTGATGTACCCTGGCTTTCTGAATACCCCGTTTCCGGCACGGTGCCTGCGGGTGAAACCGTAGAAGTTACAATTGCGGTGGATCCATCTGGTTTAGGCCAACCCGGTGATTATGCGGCGGCTTTGAAGGTGAAGCACAACACGCCCTATACTTACCCCAACATCCCTGTAATCCTGCATCTGATTGCACCAGAAGACTTTGGAACAATCAATGGCACGGTTTACGGCTTAGAAGCCTGCGATATTAACCCTGCTCCCATTGAAGGCGCAACAGTTAATTTCAAGCAGGAAGACGTGATTATTTACTCGACGACCACCTTAGCGGATGGTTACTATAGCTACTCCATGCCTGAAGGTGTCTATGACATTGAAGTCATCGCTGAAGGTTTTGTCAGCCAGACGGTAACTGGCGTTGATGTGGTGGTTGGGTCAACGGTAACGCAAGACTTTGAATTGCGATTATTGGCGCCCTGCCTGAGCGCTGTGCCTTCTGAGCTCGAAAAGACCTTGGTTGTCGATCAGATTGGTACTCAGACCTTGACTCTGGTCAACACCGGCACGGTTGATGTTGATATCGAGTTGATTGAGATGGATCAGACACCTGGTGCACAGGCTCAAATTTCCATTCCAGCCTTTACAGGTCAATTGCCAGACGATGACAAGGTCGCATCGATTGGGCCAGCGCCAAAAGTCGGAAATGCACCTGCGATGAGCGGTGAGACCGTTGATCTGAGTGGCATCCATGCTGGTGAACCAGCATTTGCCATGGATATTTATCCTGGTGAGAACCTGGTTTACATTCCGGATACCACAGCACCGGGAACCTGGGAGATTATCGGTCCAATCACTGGTATGTCCTTCTTTGCTGGCGACTTCGTTGGCGGAGATTTTGACACCATGTATGTTGTCAATTATGACAACAATGGTCTCTATACAGTGAATACGACCACTGGGGCTTACACCCAGATTGGTACGACCACACCCCCGTCGGGGACAACCTTCTCTGGTTTAACGGGAGCGCCTGACGGCACCATGTATGGCTTAACAACAAGTTGCTCGACGAGTTACCTGGTGACAGTCGATGTTACAACAGGTGCGACCACGGTTATTGGCTCGCTTACTGGGGTTGGCTGCGGTATCGATCTGGCTTTCAATACGAATGATGGCATGATCTATACTGTGGACCTCCTTACGGATAATGTGTACAAAATTGATCCGGAGACTGCTCAAGTAACGCTGGTTGGCCCCACAGGTATTTCTGCTAACTATGCCCAAGGTATGGATTATGAAGAAGAAAGTGGAGTTCTGTACTGGGCTGCGTTCAACTATTCTACTTATGTTGGCGAATTACGGATCATTGATACAACAACCGGTGCCAGCACTCTGATAGGGATGTTCCCTGGCGGCGCTGAAACAGACTGCTTAGCCTTCACGACTGGCGGTATTTCCGATGTGCCGTGGCTTTCCGAGGATCCTGTTGCAGGGACAGTGCCTGCTGGCGGGTCACTCCCAATTACCGTGACGTTTGATGCTACCGGGCTTGATGCAGGCGACTACTTTGCGGGTCTGCGCGTCCGGCCTGATGGGGCACCGCGCTTCGATGTGCCTGTGACGCTGCATGTTGTGGAAATCTTGAAGCTCTACTTGCCTATTATTGCGAAGTAAAAGGTAAAAAGCCTCAAGTAAGTTCATTCGGTACAGTGCTTCCGGCGGAGCAATCTGCCGGAAGCAGCTTTTTAAGCACTTAATGGTAGAATGGCGGGAAATTACTGGCAGATAAATTTGATGAAGAAAATCCAAAGGCAACTCTCCCTCATCGCCTTCCTCTTGATAGTGTGTGCTTGTTCAGTTAGCGTTGGCAATCAAGAAGATTACGCCCAAACGCAAGCCTTACCTACACCTACCCTAAATCTCCAAGCCCCACTGAAAATTTGGATTGCCCCGGAAGTGCCTGCCCCATTGCGCAGCCGTTTTATCCTGCCAGAAAACATGGCTTGGGCTGATAAGCCAGCGGCTGCATCAATCTTTTATGGCTTAGTGCAAAATATTCCAGAGGGACAAGCTGTGATTGCCCAAGTTGAATGGATTTATGCCCTGGTGGCACCCAGCTGGTCTGCCCGGGAAGGCGTCTTCGCTGAAGATTTAGTTGCTTTATGGCAAGGGGAACCACGCCAGAGCCTGCGCCACATTGAAAAGCTCTTGGTCTACGCTGAGGACTATAATAGCTTATCTGCTTTATTGGGGGAAGAAGCAGATGAAGGAGCACTTGGCGAGATTGTCCATCTCGTTCCTAACTCCAAACATAGCCTCGCTGAAGATTTGGAAGCTTCTACATGGGCAATCGTACCACTCAGCAGGGTTAATGAGGCATATAAAGTTTTGAGGATTGACGAAGTTTCGCCCTTGGATGCAGACTTTGCTGAAAAATCCTATCCACTACGCGGTATCTATGCACTCTATATGGACCCAGTTGTGATGAATTGGATAGGAGAGCAGGGGGTAGATGCTCTTTTAAGTGCTTTAATAGGAAAAACTCCTGCTCATGTGACGCAGGTGCCAGCTGAAGTTCCATCGCCGAACCCAACAGGGACCTCCCATACTTCAGACCGATTGAAAGTTGGGGAAAACGAACGCCTGCGTGCACTTGATGGGGCTGTTGAGGTGCTCATCCCTGCTGGGGAATTTTTCTTTGGTTGTGATGCTGAGCACAATGGCGGTTTTGAATGCCTGCCCGATGAACTGCCGCTCGAGAAGCAATATTTGGATACCTTTGCCATAGATAAATATGAAGTAACCAACGCGCAATATGCGCTCTGCGTTGCGGATGGAGCTTGCGAACAGCCTATGTACACCTATTCCGCCACACGCGAGTCTTATTATGACAATCCTGCCTACGCAGATTACCCCGTCTCAGCAATATCGTTGAATGAGGCTGATGCTTACTGCGCATGGGCAGGAGGCAGGCTGCCCACTGAGGCTGAATGGGTGAAGGCAGCGCGCGGAGAAACGATGCGAGGTTATCCCTGGGGAGATGAAGAACCCAGTTGTGAGCTGGCGAATGCACGGGATGACCGCATGGGCGCTTGTGTCGGCGATACTGCACCAGTAGGGTCTTACCCTTTAGGGGCTTCACCTTATGGGGTGATGGATATGGCGGGCAACGTGTGGGAATGGGTGATGGATTATTATGCCGTGGGATTAGATGGCACACGCGAAAATATCGACCCAACGACGGTCGCCTTAGATTATCACCGCACTGTCAAGGGTGGCGCATGGGATTACAGCTGGAGCTGGATGCGGATTGCATATAATAGCGACCATAGCCCTGATGAGCATAAGATAAGCTTTGGTTTTCGTTGCATGCGGCCTATGGATTGAACTGTTCCCCCCAAAAAAGTGAACGATAACAAAATCAGCCCTCGTTTGTATCAAGAGGGCTGATTCGGTGGTAAGTTAGTTTAATTCTTCTGCGAGAAGGTAATCTCGCTTCCATTGTAGTCGATTAAGATAGTGTCACCTTCGGCAAAGGCTCCCGAGAGGATTTGCTTTGCCAACGGGTCTTGAATCTCGCGCTGGATGGCGCGCTTGAGCGGACGAGCCCCGAATTCAGGGTCATAGCCGACCTCAGCTAAGTGTTTGCGGGCTGCCTCGGTAACTTCGAGTGTAAATCCGCGATTCTTGAGCAAGTCAGCTACATGGCCAAGTTGAATGCCCACAATTTGAGCCAAATCATCCTTGGTGAGCGGCTTGAAGATGACGATTTCATCCACGCGGTTCAAGAATTCTGGCCGGAAGAATTTCTTCAAGATCTCCGTAATTTGCTCCCGAGTTACCTCTTTGAGCGTGCCAGTGCCGTTGGCATTCATCCACAATTCGCTGCCTAAGTTGCTGGTCATGATCACAATCGTGTTGCGGAAGTCAACGGTGCGGCCTTGGCCATCGGTCATGCGGCCGTCATCCAACACTTGCAACAGCGCATTAAAGACTTCTGGGTGGGCTTTTTCGATTTCATCGAACAAGACCACACTATAAGGCCGGCGGCGAACGGCTTCGGTCAGCTGGCCTCCTTCCTCATAGCCGACATAGCCCGGCGGAGCGCCAAATAGCCGGCTGATAGTGTGCCGTTCTTGGTATTCGCTCATATCGATGCGCACCATGGCGTTCTCATCATCGAAGAGGAACTCCGCTAAGGCACGCGCTAATTCAGTTTTCCCCACGCCAGTTGGACCTAAGAAGATGAACGAGCCAATCGGGCGATTCGGATCCTGCAAGCCGCTGCGGGAGCGGCGGACGGCATTGGAAACAGCCTGAATGGCTTCATCCTGACCGACTACACGCTGGTGCAGGCGCTCTTCCATATGCAGGAGTTTCTCCATCTCGCCTTCTAACAGCCGATTTACCGGAATCCCCGTCCATTTGGCTACTACCTCGGCGATTTCCTCTGCGTCCACTTCTTCCTTCAATAAAGCGCCTTCTTTTTGCAGTGCTTTCAGTTTTTCTTCTGCGGCTTTAATCTTCTCTTCAACTTCATGTAAGGTACCGTAGCGCAGACGGGCTGCTTTTTCCAGGTCGGCATCGCGTTCGGCTTGCTCAATCTCATGCTCAATTTGTTCACGCTGCTCTTTGAGCGCACGCAAATCAGCAATGGCTTGTTTTTCGGTTTGCCAGCGTGCCGTTAGGGCTTGCGATTTCTCGCGCAGGTCAGCCAACTCTTTTTCCAGCTTTTCTAAGCGCTCTAGCGAGGCTTTATCCTTTTCTTTTTGCAGAGCCTGACGCTCGATTTCTAATTGCATGATCTGCCGATCGATCTCGTCTAGTGCTTGCGGCTTGGAATCGATTTCTGTGCGCAAATGCGCTGCAGCCTCGTCGATCAGGTCGATGGCTTTATCGGGCAGTTTGCGGTCTGAAATGTAGCGGTGGGAGAGTGTGGCAGCGGCAATCACGGCTGCATCGGTAATCCGCACACCATGATGCACTTCGTACTTGGGCTTCAAGCCACGCAAAATGCTGATGGTGTCCTCCACAGAGGGCTCGTCTATGTAAACCGGTTGGAAGCGCCGCTCGAGGGCTGCGTCTTTTTCTACATATTTACGATACTCCTCGAGTGTGGTTGCGCCGATCATGTGCAGCTCGCCGCGTGCCAACATCGGCTTGAGTATATTGCCAGCGTCCATGGCGCCTTCAGCAGCGCCGGCACCAATGACGGTGTGCATTTCATCCACAAAGAGGATGATATCGCCCTGGGCATCGGTCACTTCCTTGAGGGCAGCTTTGAGGCGTTCTTCGAACTCCCCACGGTATTTTGCGCCGGCGACCATAGCAGCCATGTCCAGCTGAACAATGCGCTTATTCTTGAGCCCCTCTGGCACATCTTTATTGACGATACGTTGCGCTAAGCCTTCCACGATGGCAGTTTTACCCACACCAGGATCACCAATCAGGGCAGGGTTGTTCTTCGTGCGGCGAGAAAGGATCTCGATGGTACGGCGGATTTCCTCGTCGCGCCCAATGACCGGATCGAGCTTCCCTTGGCGCGCAAGGGCGGTCAGGTCGCGGCCATATTTTTCAAGTGCCTGATAAGTCGACTCAGGGGTTTGGGTGGTGATGGATTGCGACCCACGAATCGAACGCAGAGCCTTCAGGATAGCATCTTTTGTAATGCCATAACCCGCTAAACGTTTCCCTTCGGGGCCATCGGTCAGGCCGAGCAGAATGTGCTCTGTTGAGGTATATTCATCGCCCATGCCCTTGGCGTACCGTTCAGCTGCGTCCAGGGCGTCTGCTGCCGGGCGTGAAAGTCCGGGTTCACTGGTGCCAGCGCCATAAACTTTGGGGCGTCCAGCTAAATCTTCTTGGACCTCCTGACGCAGGATTTCTACACTGCCAGCGATCTGGCTGATCACTGCTGGAACAGTGCTCTCGGTTTGATTGAGTAATGCCAACAAGAGATGGGCTGGCTCAATGGTTTGGTGTCCGTAATCATGGGCTAAGCCCTGAGCGTTTACCACAGCTTGCTGTGCTTTTTGTGTAAATTTATTTAAATCCATAATTCCTCCTTTTTAGAAGCAAAAAGCTTCTTGGATATTGTTATCCAGTTGGTTGTATTGTAGAAGTTCAATGTAAGCAAAAAATAATAAATTTGTTAGAATTGTAAATACGAGAGCAAAGTTGAAATATTGCTGCGAGCAAGAACGGCAAATCGCAGATTGATGGAAATTGGATGGTTTTTGCCCTTGACATAATTGAGCAGGCAGCTATAATTGCGGTTTGTTCGTGAAGCACGGCACCTTGAAAATAAGAATCTCGGAAAATTGTTAGAAAGCACACTTTTCCCTTGACAATCGACATAAATTCGATTATAAATTAAGTCCCAAGGGAGGTAGTTAGATATTGCCAACTTGGGAGCTGATCTTTGAAAAAAGAACAAGGGATGAGAGACATACCCAGGAAAGCAGTGCCCGTAGCCGGCGAGCAGGTTTGAGCCGGCGATTTCGTCTATAAAAACGGGAGCGGGCATTGACAGGTTTGGAAGGATTCAGTAGAATCCTGCTCTCATGAAGTCAGAACCTTAACAACTGAAAAGTGATAGGAAATAAGCAACAATACATATAGGTAAGAACAAGCCTCGTTAATTGTCTTCCGTAAAAAGGAAACACCGAAAGGTGATAAATTTTTAGCGGAGAGTTTGATCCTGGCTCAGGATGAACGTTGGCGGCGTGCCTAATACATGCAAGTCGAACGAAGACTGTAGTAATACTGTCTTAGTGGCGAACGGGTGAGTAACGCGTGGGTGACCTGCCCCGAAGTGTGGGATAACAGTTCGAAAGGACTGCTAATACCGCATAATATCCAAGAGATTAGACGCTTTTGGATTAAAGGAGTAATTCGCTTCGGGAGGGGCCCGCGTCCCATCAGCTAGTTGGTAAGGTAATGGCTTACCAAGGCGATGACGGGTAGGGGACCTGAGAGGGTGGCCCCCCACAATGGAACTGAAACACGGTCCATACACCTACGGGTGGCAGCAGTAGGGAATATTAGTAATGGGCGAAAGCCTGAACTAGCAACGCCGCGTGTGCGAAGAAGGCCTTCGGGTTGTAAAGCACTTTTTGAGAGGATGAGGAAGGACGGTACTCTCAGAATAAGTCTCGGCTAACTACGTGCCAGCAGCCGCGG
>DMCS01000040.1:0-705 GCA_003445715.1 Candidatus Mesolinea sp.
TAACAAGACCTAAAAATACAGCGGGGGTTGAAAAAAAACGTTGATCAATTCCCTCCATCAATTTTTTCAAGGGATAAGATTTTCCCCCCCCCCTCCCCCTCCCGCCCCCCCCCCCAAAAGGACGTGGGGTGTTGGCGGCCGCTGTGGGGGGGGGGGGTGTTTTTTTAGGGGGCGGGGGGGGCCGCGCCCGCCTGCAAACATCTTTCCCCTCACCAGCATCGGATGGAAAGTTTTACACTGAAACGAGACGCTGGGGAGGGGAATCAAAGGGGTGAGGGGTATGAACATATTGTGATCTTCTTGAACATATAGTTATTCATTTTTTAATGTTATGGACATTTTCAACACCCTCGAATTTTAGCTGAATAGGAGTTTGACAAAAGCTGGATAGGACTTCACAACACGGCAGAAACATGGTATAAGATAAATACCCTGCTGTGTTCGTGATGCGGCCTTAGAAGTTTTGTACCAACACCTTAAAAAAGGGCCTGATCTCGTGTGAGGTGAGGTGGTAGACTTCGGTCAAGACTGATCCCGCAGGAAGGGCCACCCTGTGTCTCACAGGTTCAAAACCTTTCCGCACACGGCATGGCGGGGAGGTTTTTATACATGGGGGACTTATTTTACAACTGAATAAAAGAAGATATAGCGGCTGAGTCTCATGTAAATGAGATGACGAGGTGGAGGTTCCTCTTTGCGAAAAGA
>DMCS01000040.1:966-58083 GCA_003445715.1 Candidatus Mesolinea sp.
GAGGTGTTTTATGGATGCCAAAGACTTGTTGAAACGGGTCAAGGAAGACCAGATTAAGTTTATTTCCTATCAATTTACAGATATTAATGGTGCAGTCAAATCTTTAGATGGACCTGCAGATCGTTTTGCCGAATGCTTGGATAATGGCATTTGGTTTGATGGCTCCTCAATCGAAGGATTCACACGCATTCAGGAAAGTGACATGCACTTGACGGTCGATGTGGATACCTACGCCGTGCTGCCTTGGTCACCAGAAGAAAACAAGCGCGCCAGGGTGCTGTGTGATGTGCACAAACCCAATGGGGAGCCGTTTGAGGGTGATCCGCGCGGAAGGTTGAAAGCAAACCTGAAAAAACTCAAAGAGGAACGCGGCTGGATGCTGAACATCGGTCCTGAGCCAGAATTTTTCTTATTCTTACGTAATGGACATGAGAATATTCACCCTGTGCCCTATGATGTAGGCAGTTATTTTGATTTCTCCCCAAACGATCAAGCGCTCATCGTGCGCACCGAGATAATGTCAGCGCTGAAGACAATGGGTTTGGATATTGAGGTAGGCCATCATGAGGTGGCTTTAGGACAGCATGAGATTGATTTCCGTTTCGATGAAGCGCTCAAAACTGCGGATAACGTACTGACTTTCAAATCAACAGTCAAAGCGATTGCAATGAAACACGGCTTGATTGCATCGTTTATGCCCAAGCCAGTTTTTGGTATCAATGGATCGGGAATGCATTGCCATCAGTCCATCAGTGCCGATGGCAATAACCTCTTTTATGATAGTAACGATCCTGCTCATCTTTCTCAATTAGCATATAGTTTTATTGCTGGCCAACTGAAGCACGCGAAAGCCTTTAGTGCCGTAGTCGCCCCGAGTGTCAATTCGTATAAGCGCTTAGTGCCGGGTTATGAGGCGCCGGTATATATCGGCTGGGCAGAGGTCAACCGCTCGGCACTGATTCGCATTCCAAGGGTGAACAGTGGAAATAACAATGGTGTGCGCATAGAATTGCGCTGTCCTGATCCTTCAGCAAACCCTTATTTAGCTTTTAATGCGATGCTAGCAGCTGGTCTGGATGGTATAGATCAGAGGTTGGCGTGCCCAGAGCCACTAAACAATATCAACGTGTACGAGCTAAATGAGGACGAGCGCCGCGCATTTGGAATTGAAATGCTGCCCGGCTCCCTTAAAGAGGCTCTAGACGAGTTCCAGAAGGATACTGTTTTGCAAGCAGCCTTTGGCGAAACCCTCACAGAAAAGTTTGTAGATTCACGCATGGCTGAATGGGAAGCCTACCGCATCAATGTCTCGGATTGGGAAGTGAACCGCTATTTGGAGACTCTCTAATTTATTAATCAACTAGCGTTATCCGTAGCCAGAATATTTGGTATGATTGAAGGGATGAAACCGAAACCCTTTCTACTCATTCTGTGCCTTCTGGCTGCAGTAGTTTTAAGCGGTTGTGCACCCTCTGGGTTGAGCTTCGATGAGCTGCCTTGGTTACAGCCAGGTGACGTTATTTTCCAGGACGATTTTTCGGATCCGTCTACGGGCTGGGAGAAAGCCAATTCTCCTTATGAGCTCAAAGGTTACTCCCAGGACGGCTATTTAATATCGGTTAAGCTTCCAAATTCACGTGCATGGTCAGTTGCTGATTTGCCACTCAGTGACACCGAAATTAGAGTCCAAACCCAGAAAATCAGCGGTTCCGAAGATGCGAACTTTGGACTCATCTGCCGATTTAAGAATAAGGATAACTTTTATAGCTTTCTCATTAGCAGCGATGGCTATTACGGCATTATGAAAGTGGAGAATGGGGTTGAAACACTGTTGGGCAGCGATCAATTTACTTTTAGTGAACAAATACATAGAGGAGACGCTGCCAATGAGATTATCGCTACCTGTATTGGGAATGAGCTCTCCTTGAATGTCAATGGGGACCTTTTGCTGACGGTGAACGACGACAGTTTTACGTCCGGAAAGGCAGGGATGATTGTAGAAACGCGTGCAGAGGGAGATGCAGCTGTTGTTTTCTCGGATTTTGTAATAATCAAACGTTGAGATGAAAATTTTTTTGGATATGGTTGGCTGCCGGCTCAATCAGGCAGAGATTGAGCAGTTGGCGCTCGACTTGACTTCCCGCGGACAGGAAATTGTCGCAGAACCTGCAGAAGCGGATTTCGTGTTGATTAACACCTGCTGCGTGACAGCCAAGGCCGCAGCTGATTCGCGCAAGATGGTGCGCCACTATCAGCGTGAAACCGGTGCGAAAGTGCTGCCGATAGGTTGTTGGGTGAGCGCATTCCCGCAGGCTGCCGCGGAATTAGTTAACAGAAATGCAATTTACACCAGTGAAAATATGGATCAAATTCTTCAAATTTTTGAAAATTTAGAAACAGATAATGCGCTGAAATGCAATGAAGCTGCTCGGCCTGATTTAGGGAACCGTACGCGCACACGGAGTTTTATCAAGGTGCAGGAAGGTTGCAACAATACCTGCAGCTATTGCCTCACGCGCATTGCCCGCGGGAAATCGAGAAGCATACCACCTGAGGAGGTTGTGCACCGCATCGGGCAAGCAGAAGATATGGGCGTGAAAGAAGTGGTGCTTACCGGCGTGCAAATTGGCTCCTGGGGGAAAGATTTGGAAGATAGTTTAAGGATTGCGGACTTGGTACAAGCAGTCTTAGCTCAAACTAGCGTGCAGAGAATTCGGATTTCCTCGATCGAGCCCTGGGATGTGGATGCGCGCTTATTAGCTTGCTTTGCAGATTCTCGCCTCTGTCCGCATTTGCACCTTCCCCTACAAAGTGGCAGTGACATCATCCTGAAGCATATGGCGCGCCCGATTACTACCAGCCGATATCGCGAGTTAATCCAAGGCATCAGCGCACTACTGCCAGAGATGGCAATCACAACCGATATAATCGTCGGTTTCCCTGGAGAAACAGATGCCCTGTTTGAGGAAACAATGCGGTTTCTTGCGGAAATGCCTTTTTCTGGCGGGCATGTGTTTAAATTTTCGCCCATGCCAGGCACACCTGCAGCTCAGCTTGAGGGTAAGGTGCCAGAGGCAATCAGCCATGTGCGCAGTAAGCAGGTACGCGATTTGCTCCAAGCCAAGACGCGTGCTATCCAAGCGCGCAAAATCGGCAACATCACTAAGGTGTTGTGGGAAAAAGGCAAGGAGAATAGCACCCAGAATAGCTACACCGGCTTTACGCCGGACTATTTCCGCGTGCGCACCCATAGCAATGTGGATCTTACAAACACGATCACGTTAACGCGTATCACCGCTTTGGAGCCCGCGGGCTTACTTTTGGGAGAGATAAATTAAGGACTTTCAGAATTGCCTTAGATACAAACCACCCCGTACAAACCCCGCACAACTTGCGCTTGACGCAAATCAGACTAATCAGGTAAAATCTAAAGGTTAAAAATATAAAAATACTCTGCAGCCATGCATCTGGTGTGCAGGAGCTTGAAAGGATTTATGAAATGCCCAAACGAACTTATCAGCCCAAAGTCCGCCGACGGGTGCGTGTGCATGGTTTCCGTGCGCGCATGTCTACGAGCGATGGTCGGAATGTGCTTAAGCGCCGACGCTTACGCGGCCGCCACCGCCTTACGCCCAAGGCGAACAACCATGTCAAGAAGGTGCGCTGGTAGAAGAAGTCAGGTTTGATTGTGCCCAGAAAAATTGCGCAAATCCATAACTTGCATCAAGAGCTCGCAGGAAATTCATGCCATCCGCCGAAGCGGTCAATCTGTTTCAGACGAGCGGATGGCTTTGGTGTTTCTGCCAAACGGATTAGATTATTCTCGTGCAGCTGTGCTAGCGAGTAAGGCCGTAGGCGGTGCAGTGCAGCGCAATCGCTGCAAACGGATCCTACGTGCGCGCTTAGCGCAATTCTGGGAAGAAATCAAACCCGGATTTGACATTTTGGTGATTGCCCGCAAGCGTCTCTTAGAATCTACCACAGCAGAGGTCGATCAGACATTTCAGGAGTTGCTTGTACGGGCGGGCTTAAACGAAAATAAAATTGATGACAGAACAAACCATACCGGTAACGGAACATAACCACATTGATCCTCCTTTGAAGGATCTCCCTATTACGTTGAAGAACTTTCCGCGTCTGGTAGTTCTATTACTAATCAGGGCATATCAAATCGTAGTATCGCCAACCTTACCGCCTAATACTTGCCGCTACTACCCGACTTGTTCACATTACGGTTATCAAGCAGTATATAAATATGGTGCAATCAAAGGGAGCTGGATGGCATTTAAACGCATTTTGCGCTGTAACCCGTTTAACCCTGGCGGTTACGATCCAGTCCCATGAATTTTTGGAGAAATATGAAGAAACATTTTGGTTTAATCTTGATGCTGGTCTTAGCCGCTTTGGTGTTAGGCGGCTGTGCGATGGGTCCCCGCGCTGATGGCACGCCTGGCGTAAGCGCAGATGAAACGGCAGCCTACGTTTCTTACCAGCAATTTGTGTATAAAATCGATGCGGCTACGGGTACGGAAGTTTGGCGCTACCCGCAAAACGCGTCAGCCCAAATCGCTTTTTATGCGCCCCCTCTGTTGGCAGATGGGAATTTGTATGTGGGAGATCTTGCCAACAGATTCCAGCGGCTTTCAGCAGAAAATGGCAATGTCGATTGGATATTTAGCGAAGCAAAAGGATGGTTCGAAGCTAAAGCAGCCACCGATGGAAAATATATTATCGCGCCGAACCTTGACCGTAACGTATATTCCCTGACCGTTGATGGTACGTTGGCGTGGACCTATTCCAGTGAATTTGGTTTTTTAGCGGAACCTGTCGTTGTAGAGGATAAGGTTTATATTAGCTCAATGGATCACCACTTAGTTGCACTAGATATCGCTACAGGTGATGTCCTCTGGAAAACCAAACTGAATGGCGCCTTAGTTTCCGCACCCTATTACGACGCCGAGAGCGAGGCTTTGTTCGTAGGTGGCATGGGAAAAGAGCTTACTGCTGTAGACAGCCAGAGCGGTGAGATTCTTTGGGTTTTCAATAATAATGGTGAATTATCCAGCGTGTGGGCAACACCGGTGATGTTCGATGGCAGCGTTGTTTTTTCAGATGAAAGCGGAAAGATTTTTGGCTTGAACCCCGCTGACGGTTCTGTGAATTGGGCTTTGGACGCAGGCGGCAATGTTACCGCCGGCATCCTTCCTCTGGAAAGCAGTTTTGTTATTGTCCGCGAGGACGGCACACTAACTGTCTATAATATGAGCGATCGTGCTCCCGTTTGGACCCGCACTATAGAGGGTCAGGTGTATTCAACACCTATCCTAGTTGGCGATAAAATTTTCATTGGTGTAAAGGGCAGCGTTTTGCTTCAAGCCTATGATCTCAACGGAAATTTAGTCTGGTCATTTACACCTGGAAGTTAAAAGGAAGAAAAAGTTATGTGGGATACAATTATTGTTCAACCCTTTACAAATATTTTGTTGGGAATAACCCTTGGGGTTAATAATTTTGGCATTGCCATCATTTTATTTACTTTGTTGATTAAGTTAGTTACTTACCCCCTTACAGCTAAACAAATGAAACAGACCAGAGCGATGACTGAGTTGCAAAACAGTCCACGCTATAAAAAGATGATGGAAAAGTATAAAGATAACCAAGAAAAACTCGTCGAAGAACGATCGAAGCTTTTTCGTGAAGCTAAAGTGAACCCGGCGGGTTGCTTATTGTCATCGATTATCCAAATACCAATCATTTTGGGCCTTTACCAGAGCATTATTAAGGTCATGGCTGCCACGCCATTGGAACTGATAAAGTTGGAGCGCATGATTTATCCTTTCTTGGATTCCAGTAAGATTCTTCCCGTTCAGAACCACTTCTTGTGGATGGATCTGGGTCAACCCGAAAGGCTTGTGGTGGGTGGGGTCTCGATTCCAGTGCTCACAATCCTTGTAGTTTTAACGACATGGATTCAAGGTAAAGTGACGGCAACACCTTCTGGCGGGGCAAACGACCAAGGAGCAGCGATGTCTAAGAGCATGAATCTGTATATGCCCTTGCTTATGGGCTGGATTTCTTTCACGCTTGCCTCTGGGTTAGCGCTGTACTTCTTAGCCACCAACGTTGCCACAATAATTCAATATTCGATACAGGGTACGACAGATTGGTCCAAAATACTCCCCTTTATAAAGCCTAAGCCGGCCCTGGCGCCAGCTTCTAACTTGCCAGCAACTTTACTTGAAGTCCCAGAGGATGAGCCAACCCCAGAACCAAAGAAATCTACACCAAAGCCTTCTGCGCGCGCTGCAGTAAAGCAGCAGAGGCCGCCACAGAAACGCAAAAAGAAATAGTAAAGGGGTGTATTAATGCATAAAAGTAAAACAACCTTAGAAGTCATCGCACCCACTATTGAAGAGGCGATTGATAAAGGCCTTTCTGAGATGGGCCTTACCGAAGACGATGTGGAAATAGAAGTTTTGGATGAAGGCAAACGCAATATTTTTCATTTTGCCACACGCCAAGCACGTATTCGCCTGACCGTTAAGGATTCGAACCGCGCGATTTACAATGGTTCCGAGTTAACACAATCTGCATCACAGCCTGTGTTGGAAGAAGCACCCAAGGAAGTAAAACCGATTATCACGCCAGATACTGGACAAGAAAAAATCTCGATTGAACAACAGGTTGCCAAAGAGACAACGCTGGAACTGTTAGAGAAGATGGGTGTCAAGGCGGGTGTGAGCGTAGGTTTTGCTGAAACTGAAGCAGACGAGAAACCTGTGATTACGGTGAATATCGAAGGAGAAGACCTAAGCTTCCTCATCGGGCGCAAGGCAGAAACGCTCAACGCGCTTCAATATCTCCTTAGCCTCATCATTGCGCATAAACTGAACTATTGGGTTCCGATTCAAGTCGACATACAGCACTATCGCACGAGGCGGGAAAATGAATTGAAGAAATTAGCCCGTCGTGCAGCAGATCAGGTGCAAAAGACGGGACGAAAGCAAGTTTTAGAGCCTATGCCCCCGAATGAACGACGAATTGTTCATATGGCGCTGCGGGAAAATGCGCATGTTTACACTGAATCTACTGGAGAGGAACCTTACCGTAAGGTAAGCGTCTATCCTGCTGAGGATCAAGAATAATCAAAAGGTTAAAAGCAAATGCGCGCTGTTGATTTAATCATTAAAAAACGGGATAAGCTTGCCTTGACCAATGATGAGCTTGAATTTTTGGTTCAAGGCTATACCCAAGGCACAATCCCAGATTATCAAATGGCAGCCTTTGCGATGGCGGTTACGCTGAATGGGATGACCCATCAGGAAACGACTGACCTTACAATGGCTATGGCGCACTCTGGCGAGATTCTAGACCTCAGCCAAGCAGCACCCATCGTGGTGGACAAGCATTCCACTGGTGGAGTAGGGGATAAAACGACTCTCACCGTTGCACCGCTTGTAGCTGCTTGCGGTTTACCGGTCGGGAAAATGTCTGGTCGTGGCTTAGGTTTTAGCGGTGGGACTATCGACAAGCTGGAATCAATTCCCGGGATTAAACTCGATCTAACCACAGAAGAGTTTATCCGCCAACTCAAAGAGATCGGCATTGTCTTGACCGGTCAAAGCGCGGACTTAGCACCAGCCGATGGCAAGCTTTACGCGCTACGAGACGTCACCGGCACAGTAGAATCCATTCCCCTCATCGCTTCCTCCATCATGAGCAAGAAGATTGCCGCAGGAGCGCATGCGATTGTTTTAGACGTCAAAGTAGGTAAAGGCGCATTTATGCCTACTTTAGAAAAGGCACGTGAACTTGCTGAGGAAATGGTTGCTATTGGGGAGCTCAGCGGAAGGCGAGTCATCGCTGTGCTTTCGCCTATGGACCAACCGCTGGGTAATGCTGTAGGAAATGCTCTCGAGCTCCGAGAAGCAGTTGAAATGCTGCACGGTGTAGGACCTGAGGATTATCGCTATCACTGCCTGCATTTGGCTGCATATATGCTCATTTTAGGGCAGAAAGCACCTGATATAGAAACAGGCTTAGCTATGGCTGAGCGAGCAAGGCAAGATGGCAGTGGTTTGCAGAAGTTCCGAGAGCTGGTTATCGCACAACATGGTGATGTGAGCACCATTGACAACCTCGATGAACTTCCTAAGGCTAAGTTTATTGAACTTGTTTTGGCTGAAAAAAGCGGCTGGGTAAACAGCGTAAACGCTAGGGAAGTGGGTGAGACCTCGGTCCAATTGGGCGCTGGCAGAGAAAAGAAAGGCGATCCGATCGATCCAGCAGTGGGGATCATGGTTTATGCCAAAATTGGCGATCAAGTTCAGGCAGGTCAGACTGTATTTGAGATTCACGCCAATGATTATGAAAAACTTATTCAGGCGAAAGAGCGCTTAAAAAAAGCCATTGAAATTACACAAGACCGGGTGGAAAGACCGCCGTATTTTCACGGCGTGATAGGATTATGATGAACATCGGAACCCGGGCAACCGGGTTTTTTTATAAGTGAGAAGAAGAGGATTAATTGATTACTGAAAGAACTGACCTACGCAATATTGCCATTATTGCCCATGTTGACCATGGTAAGACGACGCTAATAGACTCGATGCTGCGCCAAGCGAAGATTTTCCGCGAAAATCAGCGCGTACAGGAGCGCATCATGGATTCTAACGACCTGGAGCGTGAGCGTGGAATTACGATCTTAGCAAAAAACACTGCTATCAGCATACCCAACCCCAAAACCGGCGAATTGGTAAAGATCAATATCGTCGATACACCTGGTCATGCTGATTTTGGTGGAGAAGTAGAGCGCATTATGAACATGGTGGATGGTGTGCTTTTGCTGGTGGATGCCGCCGAGGGACCTAAACCACAAACCCGCTTTGTGCTCAAACAAGCTATCACTAAGAACCTGAAAACGATTGTGGTGATCAATAAACTGGACCGAAAGGATGCCGATGTTGAAAGCGCAATTAATAACACCTTTGACCTGTTTGTGGAATTAGGCGCAAGTGATGAATTAACAGATTTTCCGATAATTTATGCCAATGGGCTGGAAGGCAAATCAGGGCTTACCCCTAATCTGGACAATGATTTGCATGCTTTGTTTACGTGTATTTCGGATAACATTCCTACCCCAAAGGTGGATCTAGAGGCACCTTTTCAGATGCTGGTCACCAATCTTGGTTATGATGAATACAGTGGGGTTACCGCCGTTGGGCGTATCCATGCCGGTAAATTGACCACTGGTCAAATGTTAGCGCGCATCAAGCACGATGGCAGCCTTGAAAAGGTTCAAGCGCGCTATGTGTACGCATTCCAGGGATTAGATAAAGTGTTGGTTGATCGTGTGGAAGCCGGTGAGATTATTACCATTGGAGGGCTTAAGGATATCCAAATTGGAGAGACTTTAGCTGATCTCGAAAATCCAGTAGCGTTGCCTATAATCACAGTGCAGCAGCCTACAGTGCAAATGACCTTTGGAGTTAATACTTCACCATTTTCAGGTCAGGAGGGGAAGTGGAGTACATCTCGCAAGCTATTGGAAAGACTACAAGATGAATTGCGTACGAATATAGCATTGCGTGTGGAGCAAACCGACGCAAACGATGTCTTTCTCGTCTCCGGAAGAGGTGAGTTGCATTTGGGCATCCTCATCGAAACAATGCGGCGCGAAGGCTATGAATTCCAAGTTTCTCGCCCTGAGGCGATTGTGGTCACAGGTGAAGATGGTAAAAAGGTCGAACCTTTTGAGGAAGTGCATGTGGATGTCGATCCAGATTATGTTGGCGCAGTGGTGGAGCTCCTCGGTCAGCGGCGCGGAAAGATGACCAATATGATCAATAACCCTGATAATACTGTGCATCTGACCTATGAAATGCCCACACGGGGGTTGTTGGGTTTCCGTTACAAATTCCTCACAATCACGCGTGGAAAAGGCGTGTTGAACTCTTTCTATATTGGACTTCGACCGCTAGAAGGACCAATTGAAACAAAACAAGCCAGCTCAATCGTCGCGCGGGAGACCGGCGTCACCACCACTTTTGGCTTGAGGAATGCTGAGCAGCGGGGTCAACTTTTTGTTGGGCCGGGTGTTCCCGTTTATGAAGGTATGATCGTAGGTGAAACACCAAGGCCGCAGGATTTATCCATCAACGTAGCAAAGAAGAAACATCTAACTAACATGCGCCAATCCATTCGCGACCTGGAGGATAAACTCAATCCACCGCGATCGCTCAGCTTGGATGAAATGATCGAATATATTGGTCCAGATGAACTTTTGGAAGTGACACCGCAAAGTCTGCGGATGCGCAAGCGCATTTTAGAGACGCACGAACGCCTGCGTTATGAAAAAACTGGTGAGGTCGTAGAAGACGACTAATTATCTGGGGAATCATCCTGCAAAGAAATTTGCCGGTATACCAGGGATGAGCGTGCGAAGGTAGAAGAGATCGCCGGCTAAAGGTTGAGCGGTGCGCTCCTCTGGGCTTAATCCTGTGGAGGCTGAGGTGATATACAGATCGCGCAGGTCTTCGCCGCCAAAGGTTAGTGATGTCGGTCGGCTGACAGGCAAGCGAATTTCCTGCAGCACTTCACCCTCGGGCGAGAGCTGCAGTATACAACTGCCATCCCAAATAGCCACCCAGATATTCCCGGCTTGATCGACGCACAATCCGTCGGGCGTTGATGCGAGAGCGAGATTAGAGGGCACATAAAAAACTTCTGGTGCGCATAGCTTAAATCCTCTGAGATTGAACTGGTAGCGGTAGAGCGTTGAGGAACCAGAATCTACATAAAAACAATAGCGGTTATCTGGGCTCCAGTCGATGCCATTAGAAATTGTGACGCCTTCAAGCACAGTGGTTACCTTACCATCCAGGTCTAAGCAGAAGAGGGAGGAAGTGCCTTGGGGACCTTTGCTGCCTACCCAAAAGCGGCCAGCAGCATCAACCCGCCCATCATTCAGCATGTTGGCAGAGCCTTTGGGGTATAGGTCAATGAAATTCGGGCTTAAGCCATGCTGCTCATTCCAAAATGCTAAGCCGTTTTCGGTCGCGATGACCAAGCCGCCTTTTCGTCGAAATGCGAAGCAGCCAGCACGTTTACCTAATGAAAAGGTTTCGATATGATCATTGTGAGGATGGTATCTGAATAACATCCCAGCTTCGATATCCAGCCAATACAAACAGGCTTCTAGTGGATGCCAGAGTGGACCTTCACCTAAAATTGTGTTGAGATGAATACAAGACTGCGAAAGCTGAGTTATTTGGGGCATACTTCACCTTTCTTATGATGCTCTGGCTTGATTTTGCCATAAGCTTTGAGGGTTGACTTATAATTGACACATCGCTACATAAAATCACAGAAGCTCATTTCACAGAAACTTGCTGTGGAATGATTGCTGAAAGTGTAGGAGAAAAAATTTTAAATGAACTATGGAGCATCATGAATAACAACCAAATTACAGAATCTTCGAGCTTAGATTATAGGATTAAACTATTTTCGACTCGTGGAAAGGAACCTTGGTTTATTTTGGCAGAATGCATTATCGTTGGAGCAGTTATAGGTGGTCTAATTAGTATATTTTTGAAACCAATTTACGAGGCTAAAGCATTGATTACCACTAATATGGAATTGCACACGAATGGCACTATCACTGAAATTATGCTCGATGAACAGATTAGTCAAATCGGAGAACTAGTCTTCCATCCGGATGTTGTTTCTAGCTTGATGGAAATTGAAGCAGCACAAGGTAATATGCTCACTTTGGAAGATTTACACAAAAAAACTGATATAGAGCGTCAACTTATGAATACTCTTATCAAAGTGAAGGATCACGATCCACAAGTAGCGGCACGCATTGCCTCTGAATGGGCTGAAATTCTATTTAACCGCCTCAATGAAGCATACACACATGCAGTTCGTCTCTCAGAGGCTAAGCTTATGTACGAAATTCTTAGTTCTTGTATAAATGATGCTTCAACAACTTATCAGTCATATTGTGAATCCCTCACATATGACCAGATTCAATCTGAGTTGGATCACGTCAATTCTATTATCCTGGAGGAAAGCCCTAAATCTTTGGGGTTGATGTTGGCGCTAAACGTTAGCCAATATCAACCTGCAGCAATCCCAGCCGAACCACTATATTACCAGCGCGGTACGCTTATACTGTCTGGAGGAGGAATTGGATTAGTAGTTGGAATTCTCATTAACGAAGCTTTATATAATCAGAAAAAAACTCATGAGTTATAAATATAAAGAATCTTTCCTTAATATCTTTTGGGCTTTGTCATTAGTATCTTTGCCTGTTACAAGTTTTACACCTTTATCTAGATTATTTGGTGGCACCTCAGTTGCGCCGCTTTCTGCAATATTTTTGTCTATATTAGTAATATTATACTTTCTTCCTCATTTTATAAAAACGAAATTAGTTCCTAGACATAGTTTGCCCATTTTGGTTTTTTTTCTCATTACATTGCTCACATTTGCGATGTCAACTTTTATCCCTTTTGAATCTTTCCGGGATGCTTCTTTTTTCCGAAATGCATTTGAAGGATTTGTTACACTCGCAATGGGCATCGGTTTTTATCTAATAACAATATTTGTTATCCGAGATGAAAAATCTTTAAAGAAAACTATTTATTGGATTTATGTTGGAAGTATTATAATTATTTTCACTAGTTTACTACAAGCGATTTCTTGGCAATATCTCGGTTACTATCCCCAATTTTTATGGAATATTCAATCCATATTTTCCTCTAGAGGAATGCTTTTTGAAAACCGTGTAACCGGGATGGCTTTCGAGCCTTCCTGGCTGGCACACCAACTCAACACGCTCTACATTCCATTATGGTTAGGATTCAGCGTCAAAAATATTTCGATTTCGAAAAAGCGAATTTTTGGTATTTTGAGCCTCGAAAATATTTTGTTGGTCTTAGGTTTGGGAGTGCTTTTTCTCAGTTTTTCGCGGATTGGCTGGCTGACAACATTGGTGGTGTTTGCTTTCGCTATTTTCTATATAGCGAATCGGGCGATTAATCATTGGCTGAGCCAACGCAACGAAGCCTCCGGTAAAACAATCAGCCGTACGCGCCACTTTATAACCAAATTTGGCATGTGGGTTGGGCTTCTATTGGTCGTTGGCTTGATGATTCTAGCCTCAGGAGTGCTCCTTTCGCGCATCGATCCCAGAACGTCAGAACTCTTTAACATAGAGCGACTGCGACGTTTTGGCGTGTTGGGTTGGGCGAGTAAACTCGGCATTGCCGAGCGGTTGATTTACTGGATTACTGGCTTCCGTGTGTTCTTGGCACACCCGTGGTTTGGGGTTGGGTTAGGTGGCGCTGGGTTCTTTTTCACATCTTTAGTACCTGAGTTCGGCTACGGTTTGCCGGAGGTGGTCCGTTATCTCTTTTCGCTCAATATTGTACCCAACACAAAAAACTTATGGGTACGGTTGTTAGCCGAAACAGGAATCCTGGGCTTTGCTTTTTATGTCTCTTGGGTTTACCTGCAATGGCGCGAAGCCGTTCAATTGGAGAGGACAGGTATGAGCGAACTGGAGCGGGCACTCGGGTTTATTGGCAAATTGTTTATCTTGGCGCTAATCATGGAAGGCTTTAGCATGGATACGTTCGGATTACCATATTACTGGATCGCTTTAGGGCTCGTAGTCGCAGCCAGGCGCATCAGCCAACAAGCCAAAACCCCGCAAAGCGACGAAACCAGAGAAGAATTGACCCGTTCGATAGAGCCTCTGGAAAGCAATCAGCTTGCCTAACAGCCGATGAGCGGTTAACGAATGAGAGTGAGCACTGATTGATTGAACTCGGTTAAAGTCTTTTTACCGGTAGCAAACATACAGATACGCAGTTCTTCCAGTATGAGTGTGATCGTCTTGGCCAATTGGTCATAACCTTCGTTGGCAGCGCGCAGTAGTGGACCCGCGATTCCTCCCAGGGTTGCACCCAAAGCCAAGCTCTTTGCTAAATCGATGCCATTTTGCAGCCCACCAGAAGCAAAAACACATGCATTCGGAATTTCTTGTTTAATCTCGGCTAGGCATTGGGCTGTAGGGATGCCCCAGTCCTGAAAGTGAGCTACCATCTGCGCACGTTGTGGGTCTTTTTGCCGATACATCTCCACCTGGGACCAAGATGTACCGCCTGCACCAGCCACGTCTATGGCTGCTACGCCGGCTTCCAATAATTGCTTTGCTGCAGCCGCACCAATTCCCCAACCGACTTCTTTAGCAATGACCGGCACGGGCAGCTTCCTACAGATTTCCTCAATGCGCTTCAGTAAACCGTGAAATTGGGTGTCCCCTTCGGGTTGCAAGGCTTCTTGGAGCGGGTTAAGATGCAAAATGAGCGCATTGGCTGCGAGCATGTTCACCGCTCTCTGGCATTCGCTAATACCATAGCCCATGTTGAGTTGTACCGCGCCCAAGTTCGCAAATAGGAGCGCGTCAGGTGCTTCTTGGCGGGTGATGCGGAAAGTATCTTCAAGAGATGGGTCTTCGAGCGCGGCGCGCTGCGAACCTACGCCTATTGCTAGTCCAAATTCCTGTGCAGCGCGGGCTAAAAGTTGGTTGAAATGGGCTGCTTTTTGTGTGCCACCAGTCATCGAGGAGATCAAGAGCGGACTGCGCAAGCGCTCGCCAAAAACCGTCAGGCTGGTATCGACCTCAGCCAAATCAATTTCTGGCAGAGCTTGATGGCGAAAACGATACGCCTCGAAGCCGTTTGTTAGAGAGGATTTCACCCCCTTTTCCAAATTAATCCGCAAGTGGTCGTCTTTTCGTGAAGCGGTATGTGCATCCATCATAATCTTCCTGTGTTATAGTAATGGTATTATAATTTGGCAATCAAAAATGCTAAAATATCCAGAATAATGACAGTGAGGTGAAGGATGGAAAATACATTTGAAAAAGTAAAAGAAGTCATCGTTGATGTACTCAAGATCGATGGTGATGATATTACGATGGACACGCGTTTCATTGAAGATCTCAAAGCTGATTCGATGGACCAGTTTTTTCTTATTGACGGTTTTTGCGAGAAGTTCGATATTACCATTTCCGACGAAACTGCGCGCAGTATACGCACAGTTGGTGATGCGGTCAAAGTGGTTGACGAACTTACCAAAGAGTAAAACAGATTAATTCCTAGAGTAGAGGAGCACTGGGCTCCTCTTTGTGTTTAAGAGGTTGTAATTAGCGAGACGATTTCCTCTGGGAAGGAGACAACTTTCACGCCAGCCTGCCTAAAAGCGGCAATCTTGGATTGTGCCGTACCAGTGTTGCCCTCGATAATCGCACCAGCGTGCCCCATGCGGCGGTTTTCGGGTGCGGATTTTCCCGCAATGTAAGCGCAAACCGGTTTCGTCATCTCATTAACGACAAACTCGGCAGCTTTTTCTTCTTCATTTCCGCCAATTTCACCCACAATAATGACTTGATCCGTGTGCGGGTCATCCTCGAAGAGCTCTAAACAATCCACAAAGCTCGTGCCTATAACCGGGTCTCCGCCAATGCCAATGCAAGTACTTACACCAATCCCAACCCGCTTGAGCGCTAAGGCTACTTCGTAAGTCAACGTCCCTGAGCGGGAAACAATCCCGACTTTACCAGGTATTGCAATGTCTCCAGGGATAATGCCAGCTTTAGCTTGGCCGGGAGTGATAATTCCCGGAGAATTGGGACCGACGAGGTAACACTCCTTCCCTGCTAAAACGCGGCGCACTTTGAGCATATCCATAATTGGAATCCCCTCTGTAATGCACACAATCAACTGTATGCCTGCGTCGATCGACTCCAGAATTGCATCAAATGCATGGTAGGCTGGCACAAAAACCACGCTTGTATCTGCACCGGTAGACTTTTTTGCTTCCTCAACGGTATCGAATATGGGGACTTTGCCGTCCAATACCCATTCGCCGCCATGACCTGGGGATGTGCCAGCAACGATATTATGCCCGTAGTCCTGCATGTGCTGTGCATGATAACGGCCTTCGCGCCCGGTTATACCTTGAACCATGATTTTAGATTTATCTGTGAGTAAGATGCTCATACCATTGCTCTTTCAGCAGCATGCACAGCCATTTCTGCAGCTTGCATGAGGTTCTCTGCGATTAATAGATTGGGTACCTGAGCAAGCAAATTGCGGCCTTCCTCCGCGTTGGTGCCTTCCAAGCGGATAATAAAGGGGAGATTGCGTGTGTTTTCTGGCAAGATTGAGATTAAGCCTTTGGCGACTTCATCGCAGCGTGTGATGCCGCCAAAGATATTAATCAGCACAGCACGCACGTTTTCATCCGAAAGGATAATCCGCAGGGCAGCTTGGACTTTATCAGCGTTGGCACCGCCGCCAATATCCAGAAAGTTTGCTGGTTCGCCGCCAGCCTGCTGAATGCAATCCATGGTTGCCATGGCTAAGCCCGCGCCGTTCACCATACAGCCAATATGACCTGAGAGCTGGATGTAAGATAAGCAAAATTTGCGTGCTTCTTGTTCAGCAGGAGTCTCAACAGCCTGGTCAGTTAATTCCAAGAAATCCTCCTGACGGTAAAGAGCATTATCGTCAATGGTCATCTTTCCATCCAGGGCGAGTAATTCTTTATCAGTAGTGATTACTAGTGGGTTGATTTCGACCAAGGTTGCATCCAATTGATCAAACAACTTCCACAAAGATAGGGCAATGTGCAGAAGCGGTTTCCACAGGTCATAATCTAACCCAATGTGCGAAGCCATCGCCCGCACCATATAAGGCTGTAGACCTAGCAGAGGATCAATTGCTGTTCTGATAATCCGATTAGGATGATGGATGGCTAACTCTTCAATTTCTACACCACCTGAGGCTGAGAGGATAATAACCGGTTGGGCTAATGCCCGATCAACGGTGATGCCAAGGTAAATTTCCTGGGTGAAATTAATCGCTTGTTCAACCAGGATACGTTGGACAGAAATGCCTTTGATTTTGCTGTTCAAGATGTCATTGGCGGCAGGATCGAGATCATTTTCGTCCTTAACCAGAAGGATGCCCCCAGCTTTTCCTCTACCACCCACCAAAACCTGGGCTTTTAGCACAACAGGATAGCCGATTTCAGCCGCAATTTGCTTGGCTTCGGCGGGAGTGGATGCTATTCTTGAGCGAGGAATGGGGATATCTTCACGGTTAAAATATGATTTAGACTGATATTCGTGAAGTTTCATACAGCTCCAAAAGATGTGATAATTTATTTTACTCCCATTTAAACAAAAAAGCCCGGCTTAAAATCCGGGCTGAACACATGTTTTTCTGATTATCCTTTGAGGTAATCCTGCAATGCTTCTTTGCTGATGCGATATGCACTCCCAATCTTGCGGGCTTTGAGCTCACCCGCATTAATGGCTGCAATAATGTCTTCCTCTGAAACTTTCAGGAAATTAGCGGCTTCAGAAGGGGTCATCACATCTGGAGGCGTTGATGCTCCAGCAGCTGCGCCAGCAGCGCCAGCTTGTTGCATTCCAGAGAGTGTGCCCCCTAGCACATTCCCGATGCCCATTCCTGCACCAATTCCAGCGGTCAAGCCTGCCCCGCCAGCGGGATTTTGAGCTGCTTCGCGCATTGCGTCGGCAGCTTGCAGTTGGGTATAGGTCTGCATATCCAACACGCCCATCTGGCGAAGTTCTTCTGCAGATTTATCGGACGGCTTCAGGTTACCAATGTAGAATGACTTCAGTAGAAGCCCGAGGGCTAAGAAATCATCTTGGGCTTTTGCTCTAACAGCAGCCCCTAACTCCTCAGTAAGCCCAATCAAATCTAAAACATTGCTTTGGGTTGTTGTTTCTCCAAGCACATCTTGCAGCTTGGAGAGAAGCATGGTGCGCAAACGCGTTTCGATATCAGACATGCGATAAGCACCCTGAGCGCCGACTAATTGCGTGACGAACTGCTGTGGATCATTAACTTGGAAGCTGTAGGTGCCGAAGCCTTGCAACAGGGCAATCCCCAAACCCACACCCACATTACGCACAATGATTGGCTGTGGGGTACCCCATTTACGATCTGGAAACTCGCGCATGGAAACGTAATAAACTTCAGCCGTAAAAGGGGTACGGCCTCCAAAAGGGATGCCGATCAAATTGACCAACAGCGGAATGTTCGCGGTGGTAATGGTATGCCGTCCTGGTCCTAAAACATCAAGTGCGCGCCCATCTTTAAAGAAAACCACATTTTGTGATTCGCGTACGATCACCTGCGATCCCATGCGTAAGTCTGCAACACCCGTTTCTGGGAAGCGATGCACAATTTCATCAGTCATCTCGCTGGGATATTCAACAACATCAAAAATTCTAGCCATTTTTATTCCTCCGAATATATTCTATTTTTACGATTATCAACTGGCAGCAATACCTTTGAGCACCTCTGAGCGCTTGTTGAATGTGTCTAAGCACTCCTGCGCCGTAGTGATCAAGTTTTGTAAAGCTGCCGGTAAGCCTTCTGTACCGATGGACTCTTCCACATTGCCAATGGCACGGTCAACCGTTTCTGCCAAAGTAAGCAATTGAAGATCAAATTGGTACACCTGTGCTAAGTCATCTTCTTTGATTTTCACTGCATCAAAAATGCCTGCATATCCATAGCTTGCCGTTCTTACGCGGTCAATGAATTGGCGTAGCTTAATCGCTGCCGCTTCTAGTTCATCGATATAAGCTAACCCGCCTTGAGAAATCAATTGACGTTGTAAGCCGGAAATGCGCTGGTAGAGCGGTTCAAACGTGTTAACGACCTGCTCGCGCAGCAGTTTATCGGATCTGCGGCGTTCAGAGCGCTCGACATAGCCCTTAAACCCAGGAATTTTGGCAAATATTTTTGTCACGGCATCCTGTTCACCGGTAACCTTATCATATATATCACTCATTTTTCTCCTTTAGTACGTTAATTATTGCGTTATACAAATAATACTATGAGCAAATTGCGATGACCACAGATAATCTATAGAATCCTCCCTTTTCTGTTTAAAAGCCTTCTTGCTCTGGTGGTATTATAATTGAAAAAAGCATTGTTATTTGTGGAGTGGCTGCATGAGTTCTCATTCCAATCGAGGTTGGGGACCTCTGGAATATATCCTACTAATTATCGTGATTTTCTTATTGCTGTTTACTTTGTTTTCTCTTTTTTGGCCAGCAATTCAACTTTTTTATAATTCCAACATCCCTTAGAGGGCAACTTTGGGGATAGTTGATAAGTTCGGGATCCAGGCAAAAGCATACTGGTTTTTCTGGAACGGCGTTGATTGGCTGTTTCCTCCGGAATGCATCGGCTGCGGTAAGGAGGGCGCAATAATTTGCCCCGAATGCTTACATGGCATGATGCGTGCTGAATTAAATTCCTGTATTTATTGTGGGGTAAAGCTTCCTAAGAGAGGTGTATGCACGCGGTGCGGACATATACCGCATGCTATTCATGAACTTCGTTACGTGGCTGCCTATCAAGGGGTGATGCGCACCGCGATTCAACGCTTGAAATACGAGCGAGATTTAGGTGTTGGGCTGGAGTTAGCCAAAATGCTAGCGCAGATTGTGCAAGTGACTGACTGGCAGATCGATTTGATTATGCCCGTGCCTTTAAGTGAAAAGCGCCAAGCTCAGCGTGGTTACAATCAAGCTGCGTTATTAGCCTACCCTCTATCTCTACAATTACATCTCCCCGAAAACACAAAGGGCTTGGTGCGTGTTCATGAGACCAGATCCCAGGTAAACCTCAACTTTCAAGAGCGCCAGGAAAACGTACAAGGCGCTTTCTGCGCTGATCCATCCATTGTGAAAGATAAAACAATACTTCTGGTTGATGACGTCTTCACCACAGGCGCAACTATAAACGCAGCAGCTGCAGCTCTCAGAGAATCTGGGAGTAAACGCGTTTATGCGCTTACAGCTGCGAAAGCCTTAGGAAGACAAGTCACGATTGAAAATGCCCCTGCATTCGATGTATAATTTGGTTATGAAAATCCAAGGTGTAATCAGTTAGGGTTGAAAAGACTTTGGGTAAATTCCACAATTGACTAAGGAGGCTAGTATGGCACTCGAGATTGATGTTTTTACTAAGGATTTGGATCTTACCGATAAAATTCACGATTATGCGATTAAAAAAGTATCAAAATTAGAAAGATTTTTAAGTGGTATTGATGATTGCCGAGTGGACTTAGCCTATGTCAAAACAGCCAGGAAAGCAAGTGACCGCTTTATTTCGCAAATCACGATCCGTGGTAAAGGTTTTATCCTGCGTGTAGAAGAACGAGCCGATTCAATCGATGCGGCTATCGATAAATCAGTGGATAAAATGACTCGCCAAATTGAACGTTACAAGGGAAAACATTGGGATCATCGTGCAGAAGGGGTGGCAACAAAGACAATCGAAAAAATCACGAAAGAAGCCGAGGAAGAGGAGCAGCCAGTTATTGTGCGCCGAAAAAGCTTCGTGCTTGTGCCCATGACTGAAGAAGAGGCTTTGGAAGAAATGCAGCTTTTGGGTCACGAAGAATTTTTCGTGTTTTATAATGCCACAACCAATAAAATCAACGTACTTTACAAACGGCGCGACGGCACTTACGGCTTGATTGACCCTATTCTTGCCTAAGCTTATATAAAGTCTATCCAGCCCCTATTGGGGCTGCTTTTTTGTTAGAATGCGTGCGGAGGTATGATAATGGACTGTGAAAAACCTTTAATCAAAGCAGCTGACTTGTTTTGTGAAACCGATATGGACATTAACACAATCGAGAAAGCGACCACCAAAGTCCTTGAGGCGATTGGTGAAAATCCCAAGCGGGAAGGATTATTGAAAACCCCTTCGCGCGTGGCGCATGCCTATGAGGAAATCTTGGATGGCTATCGCATCAATCCTGAAGAGTTGATCAACGACGCTTTTTTTACTGTTGCCTATGATGAACTCGTCATTATTAAGAATATTGAATTTTATAGCCTGTGCGAACATCATATGCTGCCATTCTATGGCGTGGTGCATGTCGGCTACATCCCAGACGGCAAAGTCATCGGGCTTTCCAAGATCCCGCGCATTGTCGATATGTTTGCGCGGCGCTTACAGGTGCAGGAGCATATGACTCAGCAAATTGCTGATTTTTTGCAGGAAAGTATGCAACCGCAGGGGGTTGGCGTTGTCGTTGAGGGCAAGCACCTATGCATGATGATGCGCGGAATTAAAAAACAAGAAGCTTCAATGACCACATCGGCAATGTTGGGAGTTTTCCGGTCTCAGCCCTCAACACGCATGGAATTCCTAAATCGCATCGCCTCTGAAGAGAAGATTTAAATGTTACTTTTTCGGCGAAAGATCTCAACACCAACGCGTGTTGTATTGGAAACTTTTTTCGGTTTCTCCACGCGAATGCGCACAGCTTTAAGTGGGTAATTTTGTAAGAGGAACCGAGAAAGATGGTTGGCTAAAGCCTCCACTGTATGAAAATGTGTTTCTGAGACCTGTGCTGCAACTGCTTTAGAAATGGTGGAATAATTGATTGTATCGAGGATGTTATCGCTCTCGCCAGCAGCACTCAGATCGCGATAAAGCGTGAGGTTAATAAGGAGAATTTGTGGCTTATCGCGTTCTGGATGTTTGACACCAATAATTCCCGTTGCTTGCAAATCTGTAATAATGATTTTATCCATAGTTACCTCTCGGGCTAATTTTACGACAAAAGGACGTCTACATTGAAAATAGTCTGCTTCTCGATAAATCCAATTTTTGCCGGTCAGGTGACTGGCGGGGCTTCGAAACACTTTATGAATATCTGCCAATTTTTGGAGCAGCAGGGACACGAAGTTGTGATTCTCTGCGCGCAGGCGGATGAAAACCATACCTCATTCACCCTTGGGCAGAATATCAAAGTTAAACCCGAATTACCCTTTCACTTGCCTTTCCCTCAGCCTTACCAAATACCGCCAGGCGATTTAGCACTTATCTGTGAGCTGGTTGCGCGTGAGCTTGAAGCTGCTGATCGCTTTTATATGCATGATGGCGAATTATTGCTTCCATTCCTCTATGCAGCCGTTCCCACAGTGAGCTCATTTCGGGATAACTATTATCCCGAATCTATCTTAGGCACGTTTTTGACACAAGCAGATGCGATTATTGCGGTTTCTGGGTTCTCGGCAGAGGTGATTAAAGTCTCCGCTGGCAGGGTTTTCCCTAAGCTGAAAGAACGGATTCACACTGTCTTGAATGGTATTGATACCCAGCTTTATCACGCCGTGGACCCCACACCTGTTTTTCGCCGCTATGCGCTAGACCCCGCCGTTCACCAGATTATCCTGCATCCCCACCGACCGGATGCTGGCAAAGGATTATTACAAACGATCCTGGTTGTGGAAAAGTTAGTAAAGGAACATGGCTTTACCCAATTGCGTGTCCTCGTCCCAGAATGGTTAGACGAGATGAACGGGAAGGGTGAGAGTGAATTTCACGCACAAATCTCTGCGGAACTTCGCCACCGCGGACTAGAAGAATACTTTATCTTTCATCCATGGCTCAGCCAAGAGGAAATGCCAGCATATTATTCCGCCGCCAGCCTGACGCTTTGCCTTGGGAATATGGTCGAGGCTTTCGGCAATGTGGCATATGAGTCTTTAGCCTGCGGGACGCCCAGCATCGTTGCTAAAGTTGGTGTGCACCGCAGCCAGCTGCCCGATACGCTCATCGACAAAGTAGAGTATGGCGATATCGAAACTGCAGCCCAGATCGCTGTGGGGATATTGCGCGCCCATAGGCGCGTTGAGGGGGAACACTTAGCGCAGATTCTGAATTACTTTTCTATTGAAGCGCAGTTAGAAGCTTACGCCGAAATCATCACCAAGGTTCAAAAATTGCCCAGGTTGGAACATCAAACCATTACGATTTCACTAGAAACGAAATTTCAATTAGCGCCTTGGTGTTATCTTTCCTCACGAGGCATCTTTCATGATTACCACGCAAAATATTACTCCATACCTGAGCTCGAAGCTTGGTTAACCGAAGAGGATACGCTTTGTTTTTCTGCAAAGGCAGAGCGCTCAATTTCATGGAATGCAATGCTTGATTTGTATCGCTTGGGGATCCTTATACCATTGCCCGCTTAAGCCCACTCACCACCATCAATGCGGATCACCGTGCCAGTCATGAAATCCTGGTGGAGAATGTGAAGGACATTCTCCGCGATGATTTCGGGGCTGCCAATACGCTTGAGAGGGATGCGCCTTTCCGCTAAATCTTGCAAATCTGCGTCTTCATTACCAGCCAGCGGGAGCATAATCCCCGGCGCAATAGCATTGACCGTAATATGAGGGGCTAATTCCAAGGCAAAGAGCGCTGTCATCTCATTGATGCCATTCTTGGTAAGGCGGTAAGCGAAGTGATCAGGCTGGTGACGGAAAACTTTCGCATCGGAAATATTAATGACCTTACCCGGAAACCCTTCAGGGAGCTGCTGTGCAAAGGCGCGTGTCAGCAATAAAGGTGCAAACAGGTTGACATTGAAGACCTGTTCAAGCAGTTCTGACGTTGTATCCATGCCTTTACCTTTGGGATAAATTCCAGCATTGTTAATCAGGATATCAATATGGCCAAAAGCAGCTGCCACAGCATGCATCATCTGCTGCAGCTGTTCTGGGTTAGATAAATCTGCCTGGAAAATCTCTGCCCGCACACCGGCTTCATCCGCCTCTATTTGCACTTCGCGTACTTCTTCTTCGGAATGGTGGTAGTGTAGCGCTAAGTTGCAGCCTTCAGCCGCTAGCGCAAGCGCAATTGCTCTGCCAAGCCGAATGCCGCTTCCGGTAATCAACGCGTTTTTCCCTTTGAGCTCCATCTGGTCTCCTTGTTGTGAAAATGCTGCCTAAATCGAAAGTATTGTATAATTTTTGGCGAGTGCTTTCAAGAAACTGTGGAGACTTTAAATTGAAATATTTATGTGTTGATCCGGGTGAGGTACGCATTGGCATTGCGATTAGTGATGAAACTGGCTCATTAGCCCGTCCGCTTGCTATTCTCGGTCATGTTTCAAGAGTAATTGACGCTATGGGGATTATGCAATTGGCTCTTGAAAACCAGGTGGACGCTATTGTGGTTGGGCAGGCATTAGATAGCAACGGCAAGCCTGGACCCAAAGCGCGCTCTGCAGCACGGTTAGCTGAAGCCTTGCGTGTACTTGGAGAAATGCCAGTTTACCTTTGGGACGAGAGCTATTCATCCCAAAAAGCAGCCGAGCTGCGCATAGCAAAAGGCATATCGCGAAAGAAGCGCGCCCAACCCATAGATGACTTGGCAGCGGCGGTCATCTTACAAGATTTTTTAGAGCACTACTCCGGGATGTCAGAAACAAATGGCACAGAACAATAAGCCTTCAGCATTTCCTAAAGCTTTAGTCATCTTACTGGTAATCTTGCTTTGTGCACTTCTCGGCACGCTGATAGGCGCACCAGCAATGGCAGCAAAGTCATTTGGTCCAGTTGATCGCGGGCTAAACCCGATTATGCGGGCGCGCTACGCCGTTGCGCTTTTACAAACAAAAGAAGAGCTGCTAACCAGTACGCAATGGTCCCAAGTTCCACGCAAATTTAGCATCCAACCAGACGAATCTGTTGAAGCGATCTGCTGGCGTTTAGAAAACGAGGGTTTCACCTCTTCAGGGAGCTTGATCTGCACGTACTTGATATATTCCGGGCTGGACCGCAAAATTCAATCGGGCACGTTCACGCTCAGATCAGAGCTGAGCAGTGTTGACATTGCACATACCATCACAGACCCAGAAGCTAGGGATATCGCTTTTTATATCTATCCGGGCTGGCGCTTAGAAGAAATCGCCGAGAGCATCGACTTGTGTGGCTTCACATTTAGCGGCGAAGAATTTTTGACATATGCATACGCTCCACCAGAAAAAGTGCGGACTCAGCTACAACTTCCGGAACAAGCATCTTTAGAGGGTTACCTTTATCCAGACGAATACAGCCTCGAACCGCATATAGACTTAGAAAGCACTGTAGAGGTCTTCTTATCCAATTTTCGCGTCAATATGCAGTCTCCAGATGTACTAGCAGGTATCGCAGAGCAAGACCTTAGCTTCCATGAAGCCCTGACTTTGGCTTCGATCATCGAGCGCGAAACCCGCGCTGATGAAGAAAAAGCCACGATTGCATCCGTTTTTTATAACCGTTTAGCCGAAGGGATGCGCTTACAGACTGATCCGACAGTCCAATATGCCCTCGGATTTGACGAAACAGAACAAACTTGGTGGAAGACCCAACTCACAGAAGCAGACCTGCAAGTCGATTCGCCCTATAACACCTATTTTTACGCCGGTTTGCCACCTGGACCAATTGCAAACCCCGGCTTAGCTTCGCTGGAGGCGGTAGCATTTCCAGTGCAAACCCCTTATTTTTATTTCCGCGCCAAATGTGATGGGAGTGGAACCCATGTTTTTTCTGTCACCTTTGACGAACATTTAAATAATGCATGCCCTTAAACATCACGAGGAGGATTTATGATTACATTAGGTATTGATATCGGGGGATCCGCGATTAAAGGCGCACTCGTAGACTTGGATCAAGGGAAGTTGGTATCCGAGCGGTTGCGCTACGAAACAGAACCCTTATATAAGCCTCGGGTTGCAGCCGAATTGGTCGAAAAAATCCGCAAGAAGTTGGACTACCATGGCATCGTTGGCGTGGGTTACCCCGGAGTGGTCAAAAAAGGGGTTGCCTATACCGCAGCTAATTTGCACAAAAACTGGATTGGCACAGATATCTCGCTATTACTTTCCAATCAGACTGGGCAGCCTGTAACTGTTCTAAACGATGCTGATGCTGCGGGCTTGGCGGAGATGCGCTTTGGCATCGAGGATGCACATCTTTACAAGGCTGTGTTATTCCTCACAGTAGGGACTGGGATCGGCTCGGCGATTTTCGTTGACGGACATCTCATGCCCAATACGGAACTCGGGCACCTGATGGTGCGCGGCAAAGAAGCTGAACATCGCGCTTCTGATGTTGTCCGTCGGCAGAAAAACCTTAGCTGGAAACAGTGGGGCAAGCGCTTTACCGAAGTATTAAATACTTATGAAAGTTTACTCAACCCCGATCTTTTTATTATCGGTGGAGGGGTCAGCGCCAAGTTTGAGAATTACGCTGAATATCTGAAGATTCAAACGAAGATCCTACCCGCCAAACTAGAGAACTTAGCCGGAATTATCGGCGCAGCAATGGCTGCCAAAGAAGCCGAATTACCTTAAATGGATTAGAGCAGCGCTTCATAACCGGGACCTCTTTCAAAAAAGTCCCGATTGGCTTGGATTGCGGGCGTGAGATCGACGATTTCACCTTCTGCAACTACACGGGTAGCAGAAATATGGACTGGGTCGCCCTCGTAGGTAGTTGTATCCAACGGCTGATCGTAACCTGGAGTTCCTACGGGGGCACTAAGCACTTCGCCACCCCGAGCAATATAGGCTGAGGGTACATCTTGCAACGTAAAAATAGCACCATATGGGCATTCTGGGATGCAAGCACCACAATCGATGCAGGTATTAGGGTCAATATAGTAGAGTGGCCATTCTGTCTCGGGTTTACCAGGAACGATGCAAGAAACCGGGCAAACCGCCATACATCCGCCATCGCGGAGACACAAATTGGTAATAACAAAAGCCATTTTCTACTCCAAAGGTAAAATTAGTGGGGTAAGTTTATCACGATTGAATAGGCCTCAGATTTGAAACCTAAACATCCTATCAAACCTTATCTCTTGCTCTTCATAGGAATCTTAGCGGTCTCCACTGCTGCCATATTTATCCGCTTAGTTTTACGCGAAGCGAGTGCATTAGTCGTCGCGGCTTACCGCTTGGCACTTTCAGCCCTCATCAGTGGGTTTCTCTTGCTCATCTCTAAGAAAGGTCAACGGGCGCATGTAGAACGGAAGGATATCAGCCTACTCATCCTTTCAGGCGTGTTTTTGGCTGCGCATTTTGCTGCATGGATTACTTCCTTGGAACACATCAGTGTGAGTAGTTCTGTGATTTTAGTAACAACCACGCCTCTCTGGGTGGCGCTGCTTTCGCCCATCGTGCTCAAAGAGAAGGTTAGCTCGCGCTTTTATTGGGGCATGCTTGTGGCAATTATTGGAGGAATCAGCATCGCTATGAGTGGTCCTTGCCGGTTCAGTGCGGCTGGATTTAGCTGCTCGGGGAGCATTTTTGACAGCGGCAGCCAAACCCTCCTTGGCATGGCGTTAGCGCTCTTTGGCGCCTGGATGGCTTCGGGTTATATGTTAATCGGCAGAAAAATGCGCCTGAAAATGGATAATTTGAGCTATACGACATCTGTTTATACCGTTTCCGCCATAGTTTTGATTTTGGCGCTTATTTTGCGCGGAGAAAAGGTTTTGGGTTATTCCCCCCAAGTTTATGCGCTTTTTGTAGCTTTAGCCGTTATCCCGCAGCTCTTAGGGCATTCGGTTTTGAATTACTCATTAGAAGCTTTGCCGGCAACAGTTGTTTCTATGGCGTTATTAGGCGAGCCAGTGGGTTCTACCATCTTGGCTGTCATCTTCTTAAACGAAATACCGTCGACTCTAGAAATAATCGGCGGTATTTTTATCTTGTTCGGTATTGTGATTTCAGTGCTACCCGAACGCAAGCCTAATGTGGTTTGACAGTTCCGGATAACTCGGCATTCAACTTAGCGCTATAACGTGCTTTCTCTTCCGGTGGCAGCCGGCTGTAGAGCAGATTAAGCTCCCACATGCGTTGGCGTAAAGGCTCGGTGATAGCATCGGGAAGCATGCGCCAAGCCCAGTTGCTGCCCTGGGAACCTGGTAAATTCATGCGTGCTTCAGCGCCTAAGGAGAGCAAATCTTGCATAGGCGCAACAACATCATTTGCCACAGATTGCCAGATAGCGCGCATCATCGACCAAGAGATATCATCTCCAGAAACATTGAGATAACGCCGGCAAAAGTCCTGCTCGCGTGCCGAAGCTTGCTCATACCAACCCTTTGAGGTGTTATTATCGTGCGAGCCAGTGTAGGCAAAGCAATTCACAGGGTAGTGGTGGGGGAGGAAATCGTCCTCAGGATCGCCCGTGAAAGCAAATTGTAGTATCTTCATCCCTGGGAGGCCAAAGCTATCACGCATATCCTCGACATCTGGTGTGATGACGCCCAAGTCTTCAGCAATGATAGGCATCTCAGGGAACTTCTGCTTGAACGCCTTAAAAATCTCTTTGCCCGGACCTGGCACCCACTCACCTTTGCGCGCAGTAGTCTCCCCAAAGGGAATATGCCAAGCGGCTGCAAAACCGCGGAAATGGTCCAAGCGGACCAAATCGACCATTTTCAAGATAGCTGCCATACGATCGAGCCACCATTGGTAACCTTGCGCACGATGAACGTCCCAGTTATAAAGCGGATTACCCCATAATTGGCCATCTCGGGAGAAATAATCTGGTGGCACACCCGCTACAAAGGTGGGGTTGAGTTCTGCGTCCATTAAGAAAAGGTCAGGATTTGCCCAAACGTCCGCGCTATCAAGTGCGATCACGAATGGCACATCGCCAATAATGCGGATACCATTTTGCTGAGCATAAGCATGCACTTTTCCCCACTGGTTGAAGAAGAGAAATTGATTGAACTGGTGCCTCTCGATGTTTTCAGCAAACTGCGCCGAGAAATCCGCCATAGCTTGCGAATCGCGGTATTTTAAAGGTTCTGGCCAAAGGTTCCATTGTTGCCCATTTTGACTTTCTTTGATAGCCATAAATAAACTGAAATCTCCAAGCCAAGCTTGGTTTTCTTGGCAGAAGCGTTCGAAGGCAATCTTGATCGCATGAGATTGCAAAGAACGAAAACGGGAAAATGCTCGCTCTAAAAGCCTGTTTTTCCAAATAATCACGGGTCCAAAATCGACGCGATCGGCAGGGAAAGCAGGTCGGTCAGCAATATCAGAAATTTCTAGAACACCATCTTCGATTAAGAGCAAAGGGCTCACCAATAAGGGGTTGCCAGCAAAGGCAGAAAAACATTGGTAAGGGGAATCACCATAACCCGTGGGTCCTAAGGGCAGAATCTGCCACATTTGGCAGCCTGAGGCTTTTAGAAAGTCGATCCAGCGATAGGCTTCTGGGCCCAAATCGCCGATGCCATCAGGACCGGGAAAACTGGTTGGATGAAGTAAAATTCCGGAAGCACGCTCAGTAAGCATAAGTTTATTCCTCGCTTATATTGAATTTTGACTTAATTCTTGATAAATTTGTAGGTATTGGAGAGCTGACCTTCTCCAGCTAAAATCTGCAGACATGGCGTTACGCTGCAACCGATACCAAATTTGTTTATTTTTAAACACATTCAGAGCCGATTCAAGGGCATTTTTGAGTCCTTCAGCCGATTTTTCTGCGAACAAAAAACCGGTTGCATTTTCTGGAGAGGCATAAAAATCGATAATCGTATTTTTCAGTCCGCCCGTTGCTCGGGCGACTGGAATATTCCCATAGCGCATAGCAATCATTTGGGAAAGTCCGCAAGGCTCATAAAGAGAGGGCATGAGAAATATATCTCCACTTGCGTATAGCTTATGGGATAAGACGTCATCGTACTTCTGTATGCTGATGATTTTGTGCGGATATGCTGCAGCAATATCCCGTGCCCGTTCTTCCAGTTCTTTTGCGCCTGTGCCGAGGATTACGAGCTGCCAATTCTGATGAGCCAGATCGGGGATTGCATCGAATATCAAACCGATGCCTTTCTGAAAATCTAGCCGGCTCACTACGGTGAACAAGGGAAGTTCTGGGTTCATTTCCAAGCCTAATTCTCGCTGAAGATCAAGTTTATTTAGCTGTTTGCTATGCAAACGATCGATGGAGTAAGGATGCCCAATGTATTCATCTGTTTCCGGGTTCCACTTTTCGAGGTCGATGCCATTTACAATCCCGCTGAGCTTCTCCTGATGCAGCCTTAAGAACCCATCCAACCCGCAGCCATAATCAGGGGTCAATATTTCCTCTGCATATCCCGGGGAGACAGTAACAATGCGGTCCGCAGCAGCTAAACCCAGAGGCAATGGCGTTAGGCGTGCCCAATCAGGCAGATCTGGATCACGGCAGGGCGTGAAACCTAAATCTGTCATCGCCGCATCAGCACCGAAGCCATTGTAAGGGAGATTGTGGACGGTAAGAATAGCCTTCGTATGTATAAAAAATGGGTCTGCTTGATACAAGTCTTTGAGTGCATAGACCGCTAAGGCAGAGTGCCAATCATTCGCATGCAAAATATTTATTTGCCAATCGATGAAGCGCATTGCTTCCAAAAGGGCAACGGAAAACTGAGCATACTTACGTCCATCCAGGGATGCATCCCCATAGTAAACAGGCGAGTTGTGATTGATACCATCGCTATCCAATAAATATGTGATGACGCCATCGAGATCAGTAACATAGAGATCGCAAAGCAATTGCCCTGCTTTAGTCTTTATCGGAAATGAGCCAATTAACCCAACAGGTGGATTCTTTTGTTTTATTACCGCGTGAAACGGGATGATCAAACGGATATCCACTTGTTCTCCGGCAGTGCGCATTATTTCAGCGGGTAATGCGCCTGCCACATCCCCCAAACCGCCGACTTTGGCTAAAGGCTCTGCTTCGGAACAAGCAAATAGGACGTGTAATTTTTGCGTAGAACTCATGGCTGCTCTTCTCCTTCTTCAACGAGATAGATATAATCCTTCGTCACCAAGGGCTGGGCGGTTAATCCTAAGGTAACCAGTAATTTCTGCATTAATTTAACTTTGTGCTGAGCATCTTGGCGGCTCCAAGTGCGGCTTTTAATTTCCACAAATTTTCCCAAATTTGGTTTAATAACCTCATCTAAGTTGACAAAGAATTCTGTGTCCTCGAATTTGATTAAAAAGCGGCGGCGATCTTTGAAAATCTCGGTGATTTCTACAGGTTTAAAGTACTCTCGATAGAAGCGTAAGCTCTGTGTGGCTGGAGCCAGAAAGCGGCTGCGGGAGAGCATAATCTCTTCGCCATTTAAGTGGGATTTTTCCCTAGTTTCTCCAATGAGCGTCAGGCGGGAGCGCACATTGGTAACTTCTCCATTTTTGCCAATAAATTCATCCTCACGGTAGCGTAAGCGGCCTTGGCTTGGATCTGCCTGGCGGAAGTATGTATCATATTCGTGATAATGACGCTCGCGGACAATCTCAATATCAGATTGGCGGAGGGCATTGAGCACTGGCTCTAGGTCATCCACACGCACCTTAGCCTGCACCTCGAAGCTCTCTTCCTGCATGGCACCACCGATTGCGACCAGCTTGGAGAGCACTGATTCCTCGCGGTCTTTTAGGAATAGATCAATTTCCGTTGCAATACCTTGTGCTTCTGCAATTAAGGCTTGCTCATCAAGAGTGAGGAGCTGCTGGTTGCGCATGAGCCATTGACCATTGACCATCACGTCAGTGATGTCGGTCGATTTGCTGGCATAAATAATCTGCGCATAGATATTATCACCATTGCCGCGGAAACGGGGTTGGTTATGCAGTGGTGAAATGTCCATCAAGAGCAAATCTGCCCGTTTGCCTGGCTCTAAGCTGCCCGTAATCTTGCCGAGATGCAATGCCCGCGCGCCCATACTAGTCGCCATCGCAAGCGCAATTTTCGCTGGCAATGCCGTAGGATCCTCACTCACCGCTTTAGAAACTAGGCTTGCGAGCCGAATCTCGTCGATCATATCCAAATCGTTATTTGAAGCCGGACCATCAGTGCCAATACCTACATTGACGCCGAGCTCGATCATGCGCTGCACCGGTGCAAAGCCGGAAGCGAGCTTAAGATTGGAGGAGGGATTGTGCGCAATCCCCGCGCCAGCATGCTGGAGTGAACGAATTTCACCTTCATCCAAGTGTACACAATGAGCAGCGATCAACTTCGTATCCAGCATCCCAAATTTACGAATGTAAGGCACCTCAGGCATGCCCTCTTCCTCGCGCAGAGCTTCCACCTCAGAAGACACCTCAGCCACATGAAAGTGCACCGGAACATCATACTTTTTAGCCATCTCACTTACCGCCGTAAGGATTTCTGGGGTGGTAGTGTAAACGGAATGGGGCGCAATGGCAGGAACGATCAGTGGATGCCCTTTCCATTTTTGGATAAGAGCTTCAGCCAACTCCAAAGCCACCTCGTAAGAGCTCGAATCTGGGGCAGGATATTTCATTACAGTTTGACCGACGACAGCACGTAAGCCAACTTCTGCAGTCGTTTCGGCAATTGCGTCTTCGAAATAATACATATCATTGAAGCAGGTTACCCCAGAGCGGATAAATTCGGCACAGGCAAGCTTCGTACCCAGACGTACAAAATCTGGTGATACGAACTCTCGTTCAACCGGCATTATATAACCCATCAACCATACATCTAAGCGTAAATCATCCGCCAAACCTCGTAGAAGTGTCATTGGGACGTGCGTATGCGCATTGACCAAGCCTGGCATGAGTACCTTGCCTTGGCAGTCAAGCATTGCCTCGCTTTGGTACGCACCTAAAACCTCGTCTTGGCTGCCAACGGCTATGATGTCTTTCCCAGAAATGGCGAGGGCACCGGGCTCATAAAGGTTATAAGTTTCATCCATGGTGAGGAGGATAGCGTTATAAAGGATTTGGTCGGCTTGTTTTTTCATAAACTCCTTTCCTTTCTTAGTGTTATCTAATTTTCTATCAAATAGCGGCGGAGGTAATCTAAGGCAGAGTTCACTGCCCAGATTTGCCCGTCACCAGGAGGACCTCCATAGGAGCGCTCACCTTCTTTTATGATTTCTTCGCCCCGCAACACGAGTAGGAGGTCTTGCCTATCACCATTGGAAACCAAGCGGACGCCAAGAGCTAAGTCAGCTTGTTGCTGTGCCTGGGATTCTTTTAGCAAAGTTTTTAAGGTCTCATTGGAAACATAAGAGTCGATAAACTCTCCATTCGTAAGATCGGGCACTTGAGACTTAAGCTTGGTAAGAATTTCTCCCTTGGTGCCAACTTCGATAATCTCTAGGCTAATGTGATGATCTGCAATGAGATTGCCAACCGCTTCTTCTAAGGTGGTTTCGTTTTCGCCGTAGATATATTTGCCCAATTGCTCGCGAATGCGTTGAAGAACGGGAGCCATCATCTGCTCGGCTTCGGCTAACGAGCTCGCTTTAGCCGTAACACGGATATCGGTTTGTCCAGGATGCGCTAAGAGCCCTACTGTGGGATTACTAAGTTCTTCCAAATCTCCGATTATCTCGTCGATATTGGATTCACCCTTAGAAATTGTATGGATAACCCAGGGTTTAATTACAGTTTCTTGTAAGCCATAGCGCCGTTTGAGGTAATCGCGCACAAAATGTTCAATTAGATATTCCATTTCTCGCGGGACGCCCGGTAAAGAAATCACCACTTTCGTGCCAAGTTCAAATGCAAAGGCAGGTGCTGTGCCCACCGGATTGGCAATCGGAATACTATTGGCTGGAATGTATGCTTGGCGTTTGTTATTTTCGGTCGGCTTTTGGCCGTAATGTTTGTAACGCTCCAATATTTGCTCCCAAAGCTCTTCATGGTAAACGAGCGGTACATTGAAAGTATTTGCTACAGCCTGGCGGGTAGGATCATCTACTGTTGGCCCCAGTCCGCCAGTCGTGATGACGATGTCGGCGCGCATTAAGGCTTCTTGCAGCGTGGCAGTGATGCGTTGGACGTTATCGCCAACGGTACTCAGGCGGTACAAATCAACGCCTATATCCCGTAAAAAGCGGGCAATATATTTAGAGTTGGTATCTTGTATTTCCCCCAAGAGCAGTTCTGTACCAATAGTAACAATTTCCGCAACAGCCATAATCTATTTTACTCGGTTCTTTCCAAAATTTTTACCATTTTATCCCAAAGTGATGATTATTTGCGAAGGCGATAGGTATATTCGATGGGTAATTTGTTGATGCGGTGTATTGCTATGTGTTACCTTGGGCTTGTCTCAACGTTTAATCTCGGTGCAAGCTCGAGTATACTAAACCCTAGGTAATGACATGGCACACGGATACCGTAAAACCTTAGGTGATTGGGGTGAACAAGCTGCCAGCACTTACTTGGAAAAGCTAGGCTACGAAATCATTGCCCGCAATTTTCACACCCGCCATGGCGAATTAGACCTGATTGCCATGAAGGACAAATGCTTATGCTTCATCGAGGTGAAAACGCGTTCAAATCATGCTTATGGGCTTGGGGAAGAGGCAATCACTGCTAAAAAGCTTCAGGCAATGTTGGCTAGCATTGCGGTTTATTTGGAAAGTTTGGGCAATGAGGCGCCGATTGAATGGCAAATTGACGCGGTCATTGTAGAAGGCTATAAAGGTGACCCCGCTCCAATGATTTTGCATTTTGAGAACATTGGCGAGGATGCTTTATGAACGGATTGCAAATGCCTAACTTGTTGGTTTTGGTAGGACCAACTGCTTCTGGAAAAACGGTGACAGCAATACAATTAGCCGAGGCACTTGATGGGGAGATTATCTCCGCCGATTCGCGCTGTTTGTATCAGGACCTCAACATCGGCACTGCTAAGCCCACCCCAGAGGAACTTGCCCACGTTCCGCATCACCTCATCAACGTTACCACGCTGGATAAACCCTGGAGTTTAGGTGTATATCAAAAGGCTGCACATCAGCTAATTGAGCAAGTCAATTCACGCGGACATCTGCCAATCTTAGCAGGCGGCACCGGGCAATATATTCGTGCCATCACCGAAAATTGGCAAATCCCTGCCCAAGCTCCAAACCATCAGTTAAGAGATGCCATCGAGATGTGGGGGAAACGTATTGGCTTCGAAGCGTTGCACCAACGTTTGGCGCGTTTGGATCCGGAAGCTGCCAAGCTGATTGATTACCGCAATAAAAGGCGCACCATCCGTGCTTTAGAGGTCATATTTACCACAGGGCAGCGTTTTTCGGAACAGCGCAAGAAGGTTGCCCCTGCATATCATCAGCTCGTCGTTGGCATCACTTTACCACGCGAATTGTTATATGAGCGCATTGACGCCCGCATCGATGGAATGTTTGCTGCCGGGTTGGTTGATGAAGTGCAAGGACTGGTTGAGCAAGGCTATGCAGAGACGCTCAAGCAAATGGGGATCATTGGATATTGCGAAGTGCTTCAATACTTAGAAGGACAGTGCTCATTAGAAGAAGCCAAACAGCTCATCCGGCATAATACGCGCGTATTCGTACGCCGGCAAGCTAATTGGTTTAAAGCTAACGACCCAAAAATTCACTGGTTTAACGCAACAGATCCAGCCATGCTTGCGCATATGCTGGATCTGATTAATGCGACTTTTACAAAAGCTTAGGCAGCTGATTCGCCGGGTGTGAGCCCGATTACAGGCATTGGAATACCAGCATTCTTTGGAACTGGGGGCGGGAATATAGCTTCGAACTCCTCGCGGCTCAGCTGTTCCACTTCCAAAAGCTTTTCAGCTACTTCAATCAGCTTATCTTTGTATTTTATAAGGATATCTTTCGCCTGTTGGTAAGCTCTATTGACCAGCTCTTGAACTTCCTGATCAATCTGCTCAGCAACTGCTTCGGAGTAATCCCTTTGCTCGGAAATTTCCCTACCCAAAAAAACCAGTTCTTCTTTTTCGCCAAATACGAGCGGTCCCAATTTTTCGCTCATACCTAAGCGGGTCACCATACGGCGTGCAAGCTTAGTTACATTTTCGATGTCATTCGAAGCGCCAGAGGTAATGTCATTGAACATAATCTCTTCGGCAGCGCGACCACCCAAAAGCGTTACCATATTGGCGAAGATTTTCCTTCGCGAATCTAAAACATGATCTTCGGTAGGTAGCGCTAAAGTATATCCGCCAGCCATTCCGCGAGAAATAATCGAGACTTTCTGAACCGGGTCTCCTTCAGGTAGCGCATTGGTTACAACCGCATGACCCGCCTCGTGGTAGGCGATGATGCGGCGCTCATCTGGGTGAATCAGGCGGCTCTTGCGTTCTGGGCCAGCGATCACTCGCTCGATAGCTTCTTCAAATTCGGCTTGTTCGATAATCTTCTTATTGCGGCGGGCTGCCAAGATTGCAGCTTCGTTAACGAGGTTTTCCAAATCAGCGCCGACGAAACCAGGCGTTGCTCGCGCAATGACTTCCAAGTCCACAGAAGGTGCCAAAGGTTTACCGCGCACGTGCACCTTGAGTATTTCATAACGGCCGCGCATATCCGGTCTATCTAAAATCACGCGTCGGTCGAAGCGCCCTGGCCGCATTAAAGCAGGGTCGAGAATATCTGGACGGTTGGTAGCTGCCATCACGATAACGTTTGTGTCGGTTTCAAAGCCGTCCATTTCTACAAGCAATTGGTTCAAGGTTTGCTCGCGTTCGTCATGGCTGCCGCCCAAGCCAGCACCGCGGTGGCGGCCAACGGCATCGATTTCATCCACAAAAACGATGCAAGGGGAGTGTTTCTTAGCTTGGTCGAAAAGGTCGCGCACCCTGCTGGCGCCCACACCCACAAACATTTCCACAAACTCTGAGCCAGAAATCGAAAAGAAAGGAACACCAGCTTCACCGGAGACAGCCTTAGCCATCAACGTTTTGCCTGTTCCAGGGGAACCTACGAGCAAGACGCCTTTAGGGATACGCGCGCCTAATGATATAAATTTTTGCGGCTCTTTCAAAAATTCAACCACTTCTTGCAGTTCTTCTTTAGCTTCATCTACACCAGCAACATCATCAAAGGTGACGGTAGGGTGCTCACCAGTCATCATGCGGGCGCGAGACTTGCTGAAAGCCATAGCAGCATTATTCGAGCCTTGCATCTGACGTACGAAGAAAATCAGGATTCCAAACATAAAAACAAGAGGCAAGATAAAGCCTAAAATGTCTAAAATCCCAATCCAAGCGCTCGGCTTTCTAATCTCAATGCTCAAGCTCTCGTCTTGCAACTTTTCAGGTGTGACTCCAAGCTGAACCAGTTGGTCAATCAGTCCAGAATTTGTCTCTTTGGTAGATTCTTTTATTTCCAAATTTTTATATGTAATGGTCAAATCGTCACCATTGGCGACAACTTTTGATACCTTGCCTGCTTCAATATCCGCAGCTAATTGGTTGATCGGGATTGTCCTTACCTCGGCAGCTTGTTGCTGGAAATTAAAAAACAGCATGGTAATAATTGCCATGAACAATAAAAGGTAAATCACAAATGTTTGGTTACGTGAATTCACTAAAAACCTCCAATACTGGATACTAAAAAGTATCTTTAGGCATTTTTATTATATCAGCAGCCCGTTTATACAGATCAATGCGTCTAATCTTCAGGGCAATTTCTAAGAATTCTCTATTAGTTTGAATCAGAACCTGCCGAGAATATCCCTTTGTGGCAAATTTCACAGCCTACGTTTGGATCTTTAACCTCACTGTGGGATTTTGTGCAGTAAGCGCTCACCTGAACGCGGCGACTAAAGAGAGATTTTTTGATTTTCCCGCTCAGAACCATATATTGGCAGGCATTATTCGCTAGAATTCCAGGAACGGGGCAGTTCTTACAGAGGACTGGCTCCCATTGTTGTTTATCTCCCTCAGGTAATAAACGACATTCTTCGAAGTTCCTGCCACGGTAATAATCCCCATAAAAGAAGCGGCATTCTCTACCATACGGTGTTTTCATATTTGAGCTAAACTCTGGTGATATATTCCCCAGTGCGGGTATCCACGCGGATCACATCACCTTCTTCAACGAAGGAGGGAACCTGGACTTTCAGGCCGGTTTCGGTGACGATTTGCTTCGTGACGCCGGTGGCTGTATTGCCTCTGGCTGATGGTTCCGCAGTAACAACTTCCAAATCCACGCTAGTGGGCAACTCGATATCTAAAGGCTCGTCCCCAAAAAAGGTCAGTTTCACCTCCATATCTCCTTTGAGGAAACCGGCATAATCACCTATCAGCTCAGCGGGGATGGCGGGTTGTTCGAAGGTGTTCATGTCCATAAAGTAGAAGAAATTATCATCGCGGTAAAGGTATTGCACATTATGGTAATCCAGCTGGATATCTTGCACGCGATCCCCGGAGATAAAAGTCATTTCAAGCATATTACCCTTGCGCAAGTTGCGCGCTTTCACGCGGATGGTGGCTGTCCCCCGGCCAGGTTTATTGTGCGTATAGTCTAAGACTTTATAAAGCTCACCATCCAGCTGAAAGGTAACGCCTTTGCGCAATTCATTTACATCAATCATATAGTAAACCTCTCACAAAATTTTCTGTTAACGGGCAGATTATAAATCAGGCAAAGGGCAATGACAAGCCCGATAAAAATGTAACGAATGCTCGTTTAGTGGGTTTATAATATCAGAAAAGTAAAGTCCATACCACGTTAATATATCCTTAGGAAAGAGAAATTATGATCACTATTGTTCCAGTCAATAGCAAAAAACTACAAAAGCAATTTGTCGAATTCCAATACCAGCTCTACGAGAACTGCCCACAATTTACCCCACCGATAAAAAGTGATATTTACGCAATGATGAATCCTAAAAAGCATCCCTATTATGAGCATTCGGATGCCGATTTTTTTCTAGCACTGGATGGAGATAAAGTTGTTGGCCGTATTGCAGCCTTGCAAAACAAACCCTTTAACGCTTACCATCACACCAAGGATGCCGAATTTTATCTGTTCGACTGCATTGATAGCCAAGAAGTTGCAAATGCACTCTTTGACCGGGTTGCGGAATGGGCGAAAGCCCGCGGAATGAACCGATTAGTGGGTCCTAAAGGCTTTGGCCCGCTGGATGGCTATGGCATTCAAATCGAGGGCTTTGAACACCACCAGATGATGAACATGATGAATTACAACTATCCTTACTACCGCGATTTGGTGGAAAATTATGGCTTTGTCAAAGAGGTTGACTTTGTATCCAGTTATGTCAATCCACAGAATCTCGAGGTACCAGAAAAGGTGGCTAAGGCGGTAAGCATAGCCAAAAAACGCAACACACTGACAATCAAGAATTTTAAGAATAAAGCCGAAATCCGCAAATGGGCACCCAAGATTCGGGAAGCCTATAACGGTGCTTTCGTCAATAACTGGGAATACTATCCTCTCACTGAGCGGGAGATTAACTTTGTGGTGGATAATGCCATCATTTTGGTAATTCCTGAACTTCTGCAACTGGTGCTCAAAGGCGATAAGGTGGTTGGATTTGTGCTGCCCTTTCCGGATGTCTCCGAAGCATTTAAGAAGAATAAGGGTAAATTAGGGCCGATTGAAATCTTGCGCATCCTGCGGGAAATCAATAAGACTAATTGGATCGACTTTAATGGCATCGGCATTTTGCCAGAAGCGCAAGGTTTTGGCGGTAACGCACTCATATATGACATTCTCATTCGATCGGTTAGAGATAATCCACGTTATCAGCATGCCGAGCTGACCCAGGTGGCAGAGACAGCGGAGCAGATGCGTAAAGATTTGCTTAACCTCGGCTGCACGTTTTACAAGAACCACCGGGTGTATAAAAAAGCGCTCGCGTAAAATCAAAGCAAAACGCAATTAACAGCAGGCTTTATCAGAGTCTGCTGTTTTTTATAGATGCACCCCAGGTATAATTGAAGAAAAACTCGTCTAGTTGGTAAAGGAGGGACAAGGCAATGGCAAAATATAAACAGCGCAAGCGTAATCTCTATGAAAACACTTCCGATACTTATGCAATCTCACGATCTAAGATAGACCTGTTTATCAACTGCCCGCGTTGTTTTTATCTTGATAGGAAGCTTGGCTTGGCTCAGCCTTCCATGCCAGGCTGGCCTCTCAATTCTGCAGTTGATTACCTTCTGAAGCAGGAATTTGACTATTATCGAAAACTGCAACAACCTCACCCAATTATGCTTCAATATGGCATTGATGCCGTCCCTTTTTCTCATCCCGATTTACCATTTTGGCGAGATGACGTCTACCATTATGTGGGGGCTTCCGTTGTGGATGAACAAACTGGTTTCCAGGTTCAGGGAATTATTGATGATGTATGGATCACACCTCAAGGGGAACTCCACATCGTAGACTACAAGTCCACTTCTACCTCCAGTGAAATTAGTTTAGAAGATGAATATAAACGGCCTTACAAGCGTCAAATGGAAGTCTACCAATGGATTTTCAGGAAAATGGGCTTTAAGGTCTCCTCGGTGGGGTATTTTGTTTTTGCTAATGCTTTGAAGGACCGCGATTTTTTTGATAACAAACTTGAGTTTGAACTAACGATTCTCTCTCATCACGGGGACGATTCTTGGGTTAGTCCCACTCTGATGGAAATGAAAACAGTTCTGGATAGCGATACTTTACCAGAGGCAAATCCTGATTGCGAATATTGTGAATACCGCCGGTTAATCAAAGAAGTGGAATAGTCAAAAAGGGGAGCACATTGTTCCATGTCCGTTTAGGCACCAAAAAATCCCACAATCTGCCGGCGCCATGTTAATGCTCATGCCGATGATGGAGATCGGGCGTGTTTTTGTATTCCTGTGTTTCGTGAGTATGTATGTGGTTGTGGAAATGACTGTGTAGGATCTGCCTCTTAATGAACAATGCGCGTTAAAAACCTACCAATTATCTGAAATATTAGAGCGGGTGATGGGATTCGAACCCATGGTACGGTATAATAGATAAATGATATAGGCTAATCTTAGTAAATTATCACAATAAATTTGCAATCATATGAAAACAATAATCGATCTTTCTAATGAAGAAGCAAAAGTTTATTTTCTTAAGGGAAGTAGCTATTTTAATAATGATTTGCCCAACTATGTTAGCTTTGAACCAATTCTAACTAATGTTTTGAAAATATTAGACGGAAATGATATCAAAATATTCCAAAAAAGAAATCCAAGTGATTTTTCAGATGTAAATTATAGTTTAATCACTAACAAAGATGGTAAATTTGCTTGGCGGCCGATTGAATTAATTCATCCAGTAATTTATGTTTCTTTAGTAAATTTGATATGTGAACCTACTAACTGGGCTATTATTTTGCAACGTTTATCAGAATTTGAGAGTGGGCCAATTGACTGCTGCAGCTTGCCGACGGTATCTACTGATCAACAAAAAGATGTTGAGGAGACAATAAAAAATTGGTGGCAAGAAATTGAGCAAAAATCTTTAAAACTTTCTTTAGAATATAGCCACATCCTTCAAACTGATGTAGTAGATTGTTATGGTTCTCTTTATACACACAGTATTCCTTGGGCAATTCATGGACGTGATGAATCAAAGAAAAAAAGAGCGGATAAATCTCTATTAGGAAATAAAATTGATAGTCTAATCCAAGCGGGTAGATATGGACAAACCAATGGAATTTCTCAAGGTTCGACTTTAATGGACTTTATAGCGGAACTTGTTCTTGGATTTGTTGACTCACAAATCAGTCAAGAATTAAAAGATAAAAAAATAGAGGATTTTCATATTCTTAGATATCGTGATGATTATAGAATTTTTGGGAACAGCGATGAGACGGTTGAAGCTATTTTACAAGTGGTTAGTGAAAAATTAAGAATGGTGGGCATGAAATTAGGAACATCCAAGACACAATTAAGCAGAAATATTGTAGGTGGATCTATAAAACCAGATAAATTAGCTGCTATAGCGTTGTCTGATTTAGGGGAAGAAAATGCACAGACATTACAAAAGCAACTTCTTCGGCTTCATTCTTTTGGCCTACAATATCCTAACAGTGGTGCGCTTCGACGTTTACTTAGTATTTATTATAAAAATTTATCTGATAACAAGGGAAAGCCAAAAGACCTTGAGGTATTATTAGCAATTGCAACTGATATTGGGTTTGTTTCCCCATCTACCTTTCCAGGTATAGCTGGTATATTAAGCTATTTGCTCTCACTAGCTCCACCTGGACAAAAAAATAACTTGTGGGATAAGGTACTCAAGAAAATGAAGCATATTCCTTATAATGGATTTCTTGAAATATGGCTTCAACGAATAGTCGTACCAAAAGAAATAAACATCTCGTTTGAAAGTGCTGAGGCAATATGTAGAATTGTTAATGGTCAATCCATAAATTTGTGGGAAAACGGATGGATTTCTAATAATGATCTCAAGAAGGCATTAGATACCTCAAATATTGTCGTAAAGATTGCATCTGAAGTAGAGGAAGTTGTCCAATATGACGAAATCGCATTATTCAACCAGAAGGCAATAGAATATTAGATTAATTAATACTAGAAACCAAAATAACATTAACTTTTATCTAAACAGATACATATAATAACTCACTGTGGCAAGTGATTCGATTCGAATTACAATCTATAATTAATTGGATATGGATAATCAATCAAAATCAAAATGGGAACATTTTCTTGACCCAGAAGTTTTAAGGCCAAACTTAATTTTTGCATCAATTTATATTGCTGCTTTTGAAATCCTGCAAAATTCTATTGTTGAGCGGATTAAAGATTTTTATACAATAGAATTTAATGAAAATGGTTCGATAATCATGCCTGAATATCAAGAAGACGTTTTATCCAAAGATAAAAGTCATACTTATGCTTCGCTGAAATGGCTAAAAGAAAATAGTGCAATTGATGATGAAGATTTTGAAAAGTTCGAGAAAATCAAAGATTATCGTAATCTTTTGGCTCATGAGATTTCAAGAATGTTGATGGATGGTCTACCGCCTGATATTGGAGATAGATTTAAGGACATGATTTCATTATTAGACAAGATAGAAAAATGGTGGATTATCAATTTTGAGATTCCGATAAATCCGGACTTCGATGGTAAACACGACGAAATTAATGAAAGCGAAATATTTCCCGGACCAATTTTGATCTTGAAAATAATGATTGATGTTGCTCTCGGATCTGAAGAAGAGGCAAATTTCTATATAAATGAATATAAGAAAAGCTTAAGAAGCTCATAATCAATTTTGGGGGAAAACATAATGCTGAAAGGGCGGAAAAAAAGCGGGTGATGGGATTCGAACCCACGAATGGTAGCTTGGGAAGCTACTGCCTTACCACTTGGCGACACCCGCTTTGCACATATATTTTATCGCAAATTTTCAAAACGCAATCGCTTTGTCTCCAAAAAACACCAAATTTCTTTTTATCCTTATAATTAGGGTTGATCAGGCGCGATCGAAACTTAAAAAGGAGAGCAAACTATGGACGCAAGTGCTAAGAGGGAGCAATTTCAGCGAAAAAAACCCTCAGCCCTAAAATTGTTTTTAAATTCGCGTGGTAATTCTTTTAAGTATGCTAGCCGAGGGTTGCGCTATGTCATCCGCACACAAAAAAACGCCTGGATCCATTCTGCGATAATGCTCGTAGTCATTGCAGTTAGTTTTTGGCTGCAATTAGAACGCATGGAATGGGTAGCGATCCTTTTGGTCATTGGCATGGTATGGACGGCAGAATTTATTAATACCTCTTTAGAGAGCATTGTTGATATGACCAGCCCAGAGCGCCATCCGCTCGCGCAAGTAGGCAAGGATGTTGCTGCTGCAGCAGTTCTGTTTGCTGCGATTATCGCTGTTATTGTTGGAATCTTGGTTCTAGGCCCACATTTGCGAATTAAACTTGGGTTGTAATAAAGTTGAATAAGGTTTCAACTTTTCATGGAAATTATTCATGTATACTATCGTCAGAAATTAATTGAAGGAGATTATAAATGATTAGTGAACCGATTCATGTGACTGACGCAGCATTCCAGAAGACCGTGCTGGAATCCCCCGTCCCTGTGATTGTGGACTTTTGGGCACCTTGGTGTGGTCCCTGCCGAATGGTTGCGCCCACCTTAGAGAAGGTTGCCAAAGAATATGCTGATAAACTCATCGTAGCTAAGGTCAACACCGATGAAAATCAACAATGGGCAAGCAAATACAATGTAGAAGGTATTCCAACAATGTTAATGATCGCTGACGGGAAAGTGGTGCATCGCCAGGTGGGGGCATTACCTGAGCCGATGCTACGGGAGGTCATCGATCAGTTCTTGAAAGTAGTTGACGGCCACAAGAAGAACTAAACCCAATTAGAAAAAGAGAACATTATGCACTGTGCCCTAAAAGTTGGACAAAAAATCCGACAGAAAGGGTGCAGTGCCATTAGCCCTCTTTTTTTTTATTCTTTATTTATTTATTCCCATTCTCGCGAACGATATCAGCGCCCAGCGCGGCTAATTTTTGATCGATGCGCTCATAACCACGATCAATCTGGCTCACGTTGCGGATAACAGAGGTTCCATTGGCAGAGAGCGCAGCCAGCACCAAGGCAATCCCCGCCCGGATATCAGGGCTATCTAACTTTTCACCATTGAGTCGTGTTGGTCCTTGCACAATGCAGCGGTGTGGATCACACAATACAATTTGAGCGCCCATTGAGACCAATTTATCCGTAAAGAACATGCGGCTGGGATACATCCAGTCATGAAAGAGGATGCTGCCAGTGGATTGTGTGGCAATCACGATGGCAATACTCATCAAGTCAGTGGGGAACGCTGGCCAGGGCATGACGCTAATCTCGGGAATGGCATTTCCAAAATCGGGTTCAATCACGAGCCGTTGATTGGAGCCAACCCAAATGTCATCTCCAATAAAGTCGAAATCTACGCCTAAGCGGCGCAGGACAAGTTGAATCATCTTGAGATGCTCAACGCCCGCGTTTTTGATGCGGATTTCGCCATGCGTCACGACGGCTGCACCCACAAAACTTATCACTTCCAAGTAATCTGGGCCAATGGTAAACTCGCCGCCATGCAACTCCTGAACTCCGTCAATAATAAGTGTATTTGAGCCGATGTTCTTTATATCAGCGCCCAGCTGATTGAGGAACTGACAGAGTTGCTGGATGTGAGGTTCAGAGGCTGCGTTACGGATTATGGTACGTCCTTCAGCTTTCACCGCTGCCATAATGGTATTCTCAGTTGCCGTTACGCTAGCTTCATCCAGCAAGATTTCGGTTCCAATCAATTTTGGGGCAGAAAAGTGAAAACAATTGTTGTACGAAAAAGTCGCTCCAAGCTTGTTGAGCGCTAATATGTGGGTATCTACACGCCGGCGCCCAATCACATCTCCTCCTGGTGGGGGGAGTAAAAGATCCCCTGAACGCCCAAGCATAGGCCCAGCCAGCAAGATTGAAGCACGAATTTGCTGGCAAAGGTCGGGGTCAAGGTCGGAAGCACGAATATCTTTGGCAACGAACTCATATGAAGAAGCGTCGACCTGCCGTACCTGGACGCCCAAGCTTTCCATTAGTTTACGCATCGTTTGGGTATCGGTAATGTTGGGCATATTATGCAAAACGATCGGTTCTTCGGTTAGCAAACAAGCTGCCATTAGTGGAAGGGCAGCATTTTTATTACCAGACGGGATCATAGACCCAGTTAGAGGTTTTCCCCCATGAATGATGAATTTATCCATAGGAACTCCTTTCCAAATAGCAAACAGCTATTAGAGTGTAATGCGGGGTCCAGCAGCACGAACTTGCTGTGATACTGTGTTTTCATAATTCTTAAAGTTTTCAGCAAACCGTTGCGCTAAGTGCAGGGCTTCTTGTTGATAGGCAGTTTGATCGCTCCAAGCTTTCTCTGGGTCGAGGACGTTTTGTGGAATACTTTCGACCTCATTCGGTATGGCGAGGTTGAACACAGGGTGGTTACGTGTTTCCACGTTGTTTAGCTGATCGGAGAGAACGGCGTTTATCATTGCACGAGTCAGCGGGAGTGCAATGCGCTTACCGACACCATAACCACCGCCAGACCAACCTGTATTGAGCAGCCAAACGTGGGTTTCATGCTTTGCCAATTTATCAGCAAGGAGATTGGCGTAGATTGAGGGCTTGAGCGGCAAGAAAGGTGCTCCAAAACAAGCCGAGAAGGTGGCTTCGGGCTTATCGCCCAAGCCGCGCTCGGTGCCTGCCAACTTGGAAGTATAACCGCTCAGAAAGTAGTACATCGCTTGTTCGATGGTTAATTTTGCTAAGGGTGGAAGCACTCCAAAAGCATCGGCTGTCAGCAAGAAGATATGTTTCGGGTGAGCACCTTGACCAGAAGGCTCATAATTAGGGATAAAGTCGAGTGGATAAGAAGCGCGCGTGTTTTCGGTAATCGCGCTGCTATCGAAATCTGGTTGACGTTGGGCATCCAACGGGACATTCTCTAGCAAGCAACCGAAGCGGTTGATGGCAGACCAAACTAAAGGCTCAAGTTCTGGATTAATGCGAATAGTTTTTGCGTAACAGCCGCCTTCAAAGTTGAAAACGCCACGATCATTCCAGCCGTGTTCATCATCTCCAATTAGCCTTCTTTGCGGATCGGAAGATAGGGTGGTTTTACCGGTGCCACTCAGCCCAAAGAACAAGGCGACGTCCCCTGCCGCACCCTTATTGGCAGAGCAATGCAGAGAAAGCACGCCGCGTTTCGGCATCACATAATTCATGAAGGTAAAGACGGATTTCTTGATTTCACCTGCATAGCGTGTTGTGCCAATCAGCACGAGCTTTTCCTCAAAGTTCATGATAATAAAAGCTGGCGAGCGCACACCATCCATTTTAGGGTCAGCTGCAAAAGAAGTAGCCGCTATAACGGTCAAATCAGGATTGATTATGGGCTTGCCACCAGAAAGTGGGATAAACATATTGCTGGCAGTAAAGTTCTGCCAAGCAAGGTCGGAAATGATGCGAATCTTGAGCGTTTGGTCTGGATCAGCGCCCGCACGCATATCCCGAACATAAAGTTTCTGGCGTTGCAGATGCGCCATTACTTTAGTCTTGAGAGCTGAATATGTGTTGTAATCCATGGCTTGGGTCCCACTGGCATACCATAAGTCAGGATCATCGTTTGTAACCAAGTATTTGTCGTTAGGCGACCTGCCCGTATAAGGCGAGGTATTGACCGCAAAAGCACCTGCATGAGAAAACATGCCTTCCTGGTTGGCTAAGGCAGCTTCGACTAACTCCGCCCGGTTGAGATTATAGAAAATAGCTTGAGGGTTTGAAATGCCTAATTTTGAAAGTTCTTGACCTAAGAGTTCGTGTTCCACTATTTCCTTCCTAAGTTTTATTCAGCATCGGGTGTGCTGTTAGATAGCAGCTGCATCGCGGGTTTGCCGTAAACAGACGAGGAAAAATCTTGCAGTTTGACAACCGGGAAAAAGCCACGCGAGCTAATGCCTTGCACCCAGCTTCGTTGGCTCAGCGCGCTTCCATAGACTTGATAAAAGTTAAACTGGGCATCTAAATCTATTGGATAGTCAACATAAGCTGATGCTCTGGGGCTGATGAGGCAGTCTGCGGGTGGACAACTAAAATCACCTAACGAAAGAGCAGGAGCATTCAATCCAGTGAAATATTGCTTATCAGTAAAATTCCTCTGGAAATCAACGACGAAGTTATTAAGGGTTATGTCTACGGTCTGGTGGTCATAGCCTCCATAAGCATCTGCGGGAGGCTGGAATTGTAAGTAAAATCCGCCGATCTGATCGAAAAAAACATATTCGGGAAGCTCTGACTCCCCGACAGGCAGTGCCCACAGCAGCAGTCCGGAGTAATACTGATTTACCTTTTGGAGCAGAGCACTCCAAAGCTGATCGGCGTTCTTAGGGGTGCCTTTATTGTTTATCGTTGTCTCAATGCCGCCTGGAAGGCTCGGGCTGACGTCCACGCCGCCAAGAATAAGTTGGTCAACCTCATAATTAGCTGCAAATTGCGTATAGCTAATGATAAACTGTTCGCATTCTTGATACCATTGCTGCCACCACAGAGCGTCCCGTTGCGTGGATTGCCACCATTTAGCGGAATCCATAGAATAATCCAGACGTGGGTAAAGCCCAACGGTAAAACCGTAATCTTTGGCTATCTGGATCAAATCGGCTAAATCCATCAGCAGCATACTTCGCCCTAGGTTATTAGGGGAGAGCTGTGGAAGATTATTTGAGATCGTAACCCTCCACGTTGGAGAAAAAATGACCCAATTAATACCTAATTGTTGGAGTTCCTTTAAGCTATCACGATAACGATTGAGGTCAGCGGGTTGATAATCAGTGGTAAATTCAACACCGATAAGATTCGTGTCATCGCCTAAAAATATAGTTTCAGTGTTGTTACTGATTTGCGGTTGCCAAGCATGCCAGCTTTCGACAGTATGCACACTTGTATTTACGTCTATCGTGCTTAATGGAACTGGAGCCGTGAAGCTGGCTTCATCATAGGCAAGGTCACATTGGGCATTTCGGCAAATGCGGTATTGTGTGTCTTGTCTTGCCTCAGGGCTTAAGAAAAGCAGGTACATCCATTGGTTATTACCCAGAGGCCACATAGGGATCGGTTGTTGCCATGTTCCCTGAAGGAATTGAATGAAAACAGAGTCTTCTGAAGGTGTCTCAGAGGGAACAGTGACTTTGATTGTTATTGGTTCCGCGCCTGCCACACCCCATGATTTAACCTCATCTTCTATGGTTACATCACGATTAGGAACAATGATACGCCTGGTAACCAACTTGCCATCCTTATCCCGTTCAGTGTTGAGGTAGCCATCACCGAGAGTGTATCGGTAAACCAATGCAGATCCTGCATACATTTTGACCTGTAGTGAGTACTTGCCATCGTCTAAACGGCTAAGTATGGGCATTTGCGAAGCCAAGCTGCTCACACCATGAGATAGGTCAGCATATACATTGCCCAGTTGGTAAAAGTTTCCAGCTAATCGCACCGGTGCACCGCTGGCTTCTTCTGGAACACTGACGATAAAGGTGACATTTACCTCAGGTAAAGGTGTCAGTGCGATTACTGCCGGCGTCGAAAGGTCCGCAATGATATTGGCTTCTTGTTGAAAAGGGAGAAAAGCACCATCAATAGAAAAAGCAGAGAGATGTTGAATCCCAACTGGGAGTTGGTCAAAATCAAAACGCCCAGTGGCATCCGTGATGGTCTGGTAACCAGCCATGGTGACGAATATATCAGCTAAAGGTTGTTTTGAGCTTTGATCAGAAATGATTCCGGTGAGTTTGCCGAGTTCACCTTTGTAAGGGAGCTCAGGCCAGCCAGCGATGATATCATTGATGGTAGTGTTATTTGCCACGGTCATTGTACGGTAGAGTACCGTAGTGCCATCTGCCGCAGCTTCAGGTTGGTTGATCGGAAAGGTACTCACATAACGATATTTAATAATTTCTCCATAGGGCAGTATCAGCGTCCCAGCATAATGGTTCTCTTCGATTTTAGTCAATTCGTAGCGGTTGATATTGCGGTTCAGCCCGCTGAGCTCATCCAGCACCTCAATGGCAATCACGGTTTCATCAGAGTAACTGCGCCGCAGCTCCACATGGAATACCACCGGTACAAGCTCTGGTTCTTCGATGCGCGCAGGTAAGGCTAAGGGGGTTTCCTCTGGTTTTTCAGTTTTAGGAACGATAGAAAGAGCACATCCTGAAAGAACACCTAAAACGATTATGCTGCAAAAATAAGTGGAGAACTGCCTAACCGTTTTCGGTTTCATAAACCACCTTTATTGAGAAAGTGCTTGTTTTAATGCATCCAAATTGGCAGCCAGGCTACCTAAAACACCGTTGATAAAACGGGGTGAACTATCTGTGCCAAAAGTTTTGGCTAGCTCAACCGCTTCATTGATGCCCACCTTGAGGGGAGTTTTCGGGTAAACAGCTATCTCCCACAAGGCGATGCGTAAAATATTCCGATCGATAATTGCGACCTGATCCAGAGGCCACTCGGGTGCATGCTGCGCGATCAATCGATCCAAACGGTCTTTATTCTCGCTGACACCCAGTGCAATTTCTTGGGCGAAATCGTATTCCGCAGCTTCTAGCTCGTTTTCCTGTGCGCGTTCTTGAAGTACCGTACCCAAAGGGTGATTAGTCATATCCACCTCATATAGGGTTTGCAGTGCGGTAAAACGCGCTTTCGTGCGAGATTTCATTGAAAATCACGCTTCAAGATCAACATCCGTAACATGAACATTAACATATGCAACATCCATACCAACCATTTCGGAAATCGCTCTGGTAACGCGCTTCTGAATCGCTTCGGCAACTACACGCACGTTTTCTTCGCCATTAATGACGACATAAACATCCACATATATGGTTGAGTCTTTGACGACAATTTTTACCCCTTCATCATCACGGTGTTCGGATTTGGCTACTGGGAAAAATACAGGCGTCATGCGGCTGACGCCTGGGGTCTCGAGTGTCGTCAGGCGCACAATGGTATTGAGGACAGATGGAGCAATCGTAGTTTTGCCAGAAGTTGTTTCTTCCATTTTTCTCCTTAATGCGTATTGTTATTCTTCCACAGCGGGTTCTGAGCCAGGAAGACGCCCAGTTAACCAAACGGTCATTAGCGAAATTTCATCAGGGCTGGCCTCAAGATTGCTTTTCTGTTTCAAGAGATCAGCAAGCTTAGTGAAGCTCAAATCCTCTGGCCAACCGACGAGAAATGCATTATCTGGATCGGGGTAGAGGGGTGTTTGCCCGTTTGTCTCGAAGCCAAATTCAGATAGGAGAGGTTCTATTTTTGCTTGTAAGTCCGTGTTGACTTCTGCCCAGGCAGAGAGGATCGTTTTGACGAATCGGGATTCTTTCTCAAACGGTGCTTCCATTGCGCGCACGAGGAGAGCTTGTGGAGCAGCCAAGGGATTGCGAAAACCACTAATTTTCACAAATTCCTTGATTGCTTGTGTAAGCTCTCGTTTTTTTTCTGGCGAAAATATATCCCAGTGATCAACTACGGTCGTGAAAATATCCCGTCGAAATTCTGGAAGTAAATAGACGTTCAGTGAAATCATGGGCAATAAACTATTCATTTCGGCACCTCACCGTTGGAGATCCATTATGTACCCCCAACTGTCTGTTTTGAGAAGAATCATAAATATGAAATTGTACCTAAAACTCATCACTCTCGTCTTCTTCTTCGTCTTCTTCCTCTTCTAACTCTTCCCACTCATCACTTTCATCTTCCGGGACTAGGATTTCCCATTCATCCAAATCCTCATCTTCCCAGTTTTCTGTTCCAGCTTCCTCGTCAGGAGTGTAAGTCTGGCAACCTGTATCCGGATTCAGTTCGATTGCAGCAGCGGTGCAATAGCCGTCGTCAAGGAACAGGCAATCTAAATAGTGACAGCGAATTTTTGGCATTCAAATTCTCCTTAAAATATAAGCTAAAATCTCGGCTGGCATTTTACCTTAGGTTAAGTCAGCCGTAAAGCACATTTGATGTATTTTATCCTGGTTTAACGCGAATTGCCTCAATAACATTAGGAATGTTTTCCAGCCTTGCAAGCAAGCGGCTCAATTGGCTGATGCCGCCTACCTCTATTTCCAAGTTGATGACAACGATATTCTGGCGGCTATTCATAGAAAGGTCTATCAAATGCACTGGTTCGCTGGAGATTACATTGGAAATATCCGACATCAACCCTTGGCGGTCATAAGCCTTGATTTGTAAAGGTATGGGGTAGGATTTTTCCTCCATACCCCAATCGACTTTTATCAGCCGCTCTTTGTCTTTGACGCGTAGGACGTTAGGGCAGTCAGAGCGATGAATGGTAACACCGCGACCGCGTGTAATGTAACCAATAATTTCGTCGCCAGGCATCGGATTGCAGCAGCGTGCCATGCTTGTTGCTAAACCCTTGAGTCCCATCACCATGATTGTATCGCCGGGCCTAACCTTGGCTGGTGCCGTAGGCATGACCATAATCGTTTCAGGTTCAGGCGCACGTTGGGTTTCAGCTATGCGGTTTACCAAGCGGCCAATAGGAATATCTCCACAGCCAATCCCAACGTATAAATCATCCAAAGTTTTTACGTGGAATTCATCCACAAATTGATTCAGATCAATCTGTCCAATTCCGAGGCGTTTGAACTCTTTTTCGATGATCATCTTACCGTGGTCGAGGTTTTGCTCACGGTCCTGCTGCTTAAACCACTGCTTAATCTTGGAGCGGGTTCTGGCTGACTTGACCAACCCCAGGTTCGGGTTTAGCCAGTCTCGGCTGGGACCCCCTCGATTGGCAGTTAAAATCTCGACTTGATCACCGGTTTTTAGCTGGTAGTCCAATGGAACCAACTTGCCATTGACTTTGGCACCGCGGCAGCGATGACCAACATTGGTGTGTACTGTATAAGCAAAATCAATTGGCGTGGCGCCATAAGGCAGCTCGACTACGTCTCCCTTGGGCGTGATGACATACACGCGATCTTGCAGCACGTCTAGGTGCTCTCTATCGGGGCTTTCAGAATCTTCCTCGATATCCATGCTCCAAGAGAGCAAGCTGCGTAAGATGTTGACTTTTTGCTCATAATCATTAGAAATAGGCGTTTTATTTTCTTTGTAGCGCCAATGCGCAGCCACACCATATTCAGCGTTATAGTGCATCTCCCATGTACGGATTTGGATTTCTAAGGGTTTTCCATCCTTGTATATGACCGTCGTGTGTAAGGATTGATAGTTATTTGGCTTTCTGGCAGCAATGTAATCGTCAAACTCGCCAGGGATGGGCTGAAACTGCATGTGGATTATCCCTAAAACTTTATAACAGGTTTCAACGTCATCGACGATGATGCGCACAGCACGTAAGTCACGAATCGATTCGAAGGTTTCACCCTTCTGTAACATCTTGCGGTAAATCGAGTATATATGCTTGGGACGGCCGGTAATTTTTGCTTTTACATCGGATTTGCGTAAGAGCTCATCCAAATCCCCAATGATTGCGTTAATTTCTTCTTCCCGTTTGGTTCGGCGGGAAGCAAGTTGCTCTGCAATTTTGCTATATTCGTCCGGATTGACGTAACGGAAAGCTAAGTCTTCCAGCTCCCATTTGATCTGCCAGATGCCCAATCGGTTTGCTAATGGGGCAAAGATATCGAGTGTTTCTTGTGCGATGCGCTTCTGCCTATCTGGAGGTAGGTCTTTCAGCGTGCGCATGTTATGCAAGCGGTCCGCAAGCTTGACGATTACGACATGCACGTCTTCGCCAATTGCCAGAAGCATCTTGCGTAAGGTCTCAGCGGCATTATCTGCATTCCAGGCAGAGCTCGAACTCTCAGCCTCAGGGAGCGGCTGGCGTTCGGCTGGGTGTTGATCCGCACGGTTCAATTGGGGAAGGCTGGTAATCTTGGTGAGGTCTTCAACATATTTGGCTACTTGATCGCCAAATTGAGCTCGAATTTCATCCAAGGTTACATTTGTGTCGATGAGAATATCGTGCAGTAAACCAGCAATTACTAAGTTCGGATGCACTTCCATATCCAGCAAGATATTCGCCACGCCAACACAGTGAGAGACGTATGGTAAGCCTGAAGCGCGCGTTTGCCCAGCGTAAGCTTGTTCAGCGAGCAGGTAAGCTTTTTTTATCTGCTCGATGTCGCTTGCAGAATAATTAGCAGGAAATTTATGAAAAGCTTTTTCGAACTCCATGATTTACGGCAGCTATAGTATGCCACATTTTGCCTGTTTTATTTTAATCTTTCTTCGCTTGTAAATGCCCGCTGTAAATTTAAGCTTTCAAGGCAAGCTTGTTCTTGTGGATTCAGGCAGCCTTCGACCAAGTGTGTCAACAAGCGCGCAATGCCTGGTCCTAACATGAAGCCTTGTCCACATAAGCCAGTCGCTAAAATGTACCCATCCACCGAATCAACGCTACCAAGGATTGGCAAGCCATCTGGAGTCATTGGATAGGTTCCGCGCCAGGAACGCCTTAGACGTAAGTTCATCAGCTTTGGCATAAGATCGATCAGACGCTGTGAGCCGGCTGTGAGGAAACCACTCGTGTTTTGGTTCAAAAACCCAAGAATGGGTGGATCGGGAGTAAGGCAAAAGATGATTTTGCCGGTAGGATGTTGATAAAAGTAAAAGTTATTTGAGCCAGGCATAGGACGCATATCGACAACCATGGCATCAAACAATGGCTGTGTGGGTTCAGTGATTGCGGCTTCATGCGCTTCGGGCTGCACTGGAAGAGGAACGCCCAACATTGCTGAAACTTCTCCTGCCCAAGAACCAGCAGCGTTAATAAAATATCTGCACGTGTAGCGCTCGCGATCAGTGATCACCCATTGAATATGCCCATGCTCTACATTAACCTGACGAACTTTTTCATTGAAGTGAAAGTCTGCACCAAAATTTTTAGCATGCTCATAAAAAGCTGCAACTGTCTTGAGGGGAGAGGCTGAGCCGTCTTCAGGAGAAAATGTGCCCCCGCGCAAGCCTTCTGGCTGCAGGCCGGGGATAGGCTGTAGAATTTGGTCTGCACTAAGCCAATCGATATTCAACCCCAAGGATTTCTGCACAGCCAGCAAGCTTTTTAGGTTAGCTTCAACGTTCTCATCATAAGCGACAAAGCTATAGCCACCTGAGCGCCATTCGATATCGTCACCATAGGTTTCTTGCCATGTAGACAAAATATCAATGCTATCTGCGCATAGATATATCTTCGCGGGATCTGAATGCGTGGCACGCACACCGCCGATGGCGTGCTTATTGGAAGCTTGGCCACAGCTGGGCAAAGTCTCAAGGACCAAGACACTCAAGCCTGCCTGAGCTAAATACATAGCCGTAGGGGTGCCAACCGAGCCGGCGCCAGCAATGATAACATCATAAACTTGTTCCTGGTTCACTTGGCACCTTCAGCATGATTATTATCGGTTTGGATATTTGCCAATACAGAAAGGGGGACCTCCACAAAAACTGGCCGCACCGGTGGTTCCGCGACCTCCGAAAGGGGGATGCCTTCTGCTTCATAGAGGCGCTTAATGAGGCTCAGGCAGGTTTTCCCTCCGCAGGAACCCATACTTGCGCGGGTGAGGGCTTTGATTTGGTTGATATCGCGTATGCCCGCACGGATCAAACTGCGAATTTCACCGACTTTCACGCGTTCACAGCGGCAAATATAGGCTTCATCGCTCAAATCCTGGGGGAACTGTTTGACTTGGTCAAAAGGCTCGGGCTTGCTCTGAGCGATCAGACGTAAGCCGGCGATGCGTGTTGCCAGCTCTGTGGGAGTCTCAACGGTAACGATGGTCGTGCCACTATAAACAGGCAATTGCCGAAGGCGCAACACAGGAAAACGGCCTAAGCTTTGTCCGTCCGTATCGGTTACTTCAACCAAATCGCCAATTTTTAGGTTTTCAGCTTGAAGCTCGTAGGGCAGTGAAACCAAAGCGGTCTTTTGGCTCTTGCGGAAGTCCACCAAGGTGATTGCCAATCCGGGGCAAACCGCAACACAGCGCAAGCAGCCTGTGCAGCCTTTCTGTTCGTCTTGCAAAAAACGCGGTAATGAACGAATGTCTTCCGGATCCACTTGGATGAGATTTCGGGGACAAACACGAGCACATGGGTCACAAGGAATTTCCTGAGCGCAGTGCAACACCGGAAAAACCCCTTTATTCTGGGACAAAGGCATTTCTGGTAGGGTTTTACCAGGTTTTGATTTGAGGATCTCTTCGATGCGGTACCAATCTTGTGGAATAGGCTCGGTGCTTCTGCCCAAACGTTCGGCAATTTCAGTGCCGACAATCTTCCCCGAGAAAATTGCTGCAGAAGCCTCCGCAATCTCGTTCGCATCGCCAGCTGCATAGACTGGTAAGCCCACCTCCTGTGCTTTCCGGATAAATTCATCTACTGGGTCCAACCCAACCGCTATAAGGAGTGTATCGCAAGAGAACCGTTTTTCCGTGCCCGGGATAGGTTGGAAGTGCTCGTCAACTTGAGCGATCACCACCTTTTCCAAATGGTCTGTACCTATCGCCTCTAAGACAGTATGCGAGGTATAAATCGGTACACCTGACCGCGCTAATTTATCCTGATGCACCTTGTAACCGCCGCATTGCGGGGCAGCCTCCACCAGGCCAGCCACGTGAATACCTGCTTGAATGGCATGGTAGCCGGCAATTAAGCCTACGTTCCCGCCACCCACAATGAATAGGTTCTGACAAGGTCGTACCAAATCGCGATTTACCAGCGTTTGAAACGCGCCTGCCCCATAGATGCCTGGCAAGGTGTTACCAGGGAAGGCTAAGCTCTTCTCGCGTGCGCCTGTAGCCACGAGCAAAACCTGTGGGTGAACTAACACATATTCGGAACCTTCACGGAGCACCCCGACAGAATGATCTTCAAATATACCTATCGCTGTGGAGCTTAGCCAAACGGTCACGCTTTGCAGGGCTTGCACTTGCTCTTCCAACTTTTTGGCAATATCGATCCCACGCGTGCCAGCGAAAACGGCTTCTTTGGAACCAAAAAAGCGGTGCGTTTGCAGCACCAGTTTTCCGCCAAGTTTGCTCTTATCGTCAATGAGCAAGACTTGCACACCGAGTTCGCCAAGCTCTTTAGCAGCTGAAAGCCCTGCCGGACCACCACCGATAATGAGCACCTCAACCGCATATTCAGGTACAGGGGCACCAAGATATTTCTGCATGGGGACTTCTGGCAGCATAGGCAAGCCTTCAGCTGGCGTGATGCGCATATCTGAGCGGACTGCGGTCATACAGGCTTTAACCGGTAAGCCGTCAGCAATAACCATACATTGCGCGCATTGCCCATTCGCACAAAAAATACCTTGAGGGGCATTGTCTTTAGGGTGATGGCTAAAGATGCGAATTCCATTGGCGTACAAGGCTGAAGCGATCATTTCGCCGGGCTTTGCAAAAAACTGTTGATTTTTCCAATAAAAGGGAATGGTTGGTTTTGAATTATCGTGCAAAATGGGGTGAGAATGAATGCGATAATCCGTCATGGTGTGAGATTTCTAACCTCCGCTGGTTTAATCGGAGAATATCATACCATTAAGTGAGTCAATCAAAGATTTCCATATACTTACGGTCAAGTTCCTCATCACTCAGGTGGCTATAACGCTGGGTCACCGCAATGTTCTGATGTCGGGCGAGCTCCTGCGCTAACTTGAGGTTGCCGGAGGCAAGCAAGATCGTGGTTACAAAGTAATGACGGAAGGAGTGGGGGGTGATGGTACCCACAGCTTCCTCGCCAAGCGCCTCACGTACCCGTTGGTTGACAATCTCGCGACCGGTGGTGGTGGAAATGGGTTTGACCTTCTTTCCGCTGCCTTTATCATGCCG
>DMCS01000070.1 GCA_003445715.1 Candidatus Mesolinea sp.
ACCACTATATAAGACTTTACCCTGATGGGACTACAATAATGAACTTTGTCCATCCATACTTCTGATTTAACTCTAAAATAGTTCTCAGGTAGACATAGGTTTTACCAGTCCCTGTCTCCATCTCAACAGTAAAATTGTAAGTTTCTTTCAAATCGTCTGTTGTAGATAAAGGAAGTCCATTTTTCTTTTGAATATCTTGTAGATTTTCAAAAATTCTTTCGTTAGGAAGGTCTAATAAATTAGGGAATATCTGGAAAGTATAATCAAAAGGTTTTTTAGGTTGCCCTTTAAATAAGTCCACTACAGAATTTATGGAATCAATCTGGAAATCTAATTTGGGGTCAAATTTTAATCTTAGCATTTTATATTACCTTTAACCTGACGAAAGCGCTCAGATTTATTTTGTCATTATCCGTCAATGCATTGTCTAAAAAGACAAACTTTTTTCCTTTATATTTTGAAGTTCTTATTTCTTCTATAGTCTCGGGGCTAAATTTATCTTTAAGAGATATATAAAAATCCAAATTTTGTTCTTCATCTTTTACATAGTAAAATTCATCGTCTTTAATCTTTATCTTTTCAATCTTGGAGTTTAAATTCAGTCCTTCTTTTAACATTACTTCGTAAATAACATCAATCTCTTTCCAGCCAGAAACTAATGGTTGGTCAACAAAAATCCCTAGCCACTCTAAATATTTCTTCTTTAATTCTTCTTTATTTTCGCTTGGGTCAAATTCAAACTCATCCTTAAGATTAAAGTTTGACTTATCAAGTTTAAAAACCTTAAATCCAAAATCCCGTTCGCTATTCTCTTTCTTATATTTTTCTGATACTCTCCTCAATCTTTCAATGCAAATATCTGCAACCGTTGGGAATTCTTTTTTAACCTCTTCATCTTGAACTTCCTCATCAAGTTGAACAAGTATAAATTTTCTATTACCGCCATCTTCTTTGTTTAAATCCCAGACAGCATGACCAGTTGTGCCTGAGCCAGCAAAGAAGTCAAGAGTAATAGATTGTTTACCTGTCGCTAATTGTGCCAAAGTTTTTATCAATTTACTTGGTTTAGGGTTCAAATTATTAACTAAATTTTCATATTTTCCCCCAAAATTTTCTAAAAATTCTTCCTTACCCTCAGTAGTAGTCCCTTTTTCTACAAAAATTGAATAAGGAGTAACTTCTCTTTCCTCGTTTATAAATATTTTAATGGCTGGCACACTATCTAAATTTTTTCCCCAATATATTCTGCCATCTTTATCCAATTGCTCAAATTCTTCCTTTGATAGCTCGAATTGCCTTGTAAATTCTTTTCCACTCGGTGAGATTACCGTATAATAATATGGATGATTAGGATTTGATGCTTCTTCTCTTTTTGATATACTTCCTCCTTTATAGGGCCCTCTTGGGTCATTATCAGGGTTATTATATTCGTATTTGAATTGTGGTTTTTCTAACATTTTATTTAATATTAATTCTTTCTTAAAACCAACAAGTAGGTATTCGTGATCTTTCCTAAAAGTCTTAACATTCTTCATTTTTCCCCAGCGTCCTTCACTTGCTTTTTTCCAAACAATAGTGTCGATTTGGTCTTCCCCGAAAATCTCATCCATTATCATCCTCAAATGATGCACCTCGTGGTCATCGATAGAGATAAAAATAACCCCATCGTCTCTCAATAAACTTCTTGCTAAAAATAATCTCGGATAGATGAAATTAAGCCAGTCAGAGTGATACCGTCCGCTTGCTTCTGTATTTGTAGTAAGTTTTTTGCCTTCGCTGTCGATCTGCCCTGTTTTTTCTAAATAATCTTTTAATGGTTCTTTGAAATTATCACGATAAATAAAATCCTTACCCGTGTTATAGGGTGGGTCAATATATATCATTTTAACTTTACCAAAGTAAGGTTTAAGCATTAATTTCAGTGTCTCTAAATTTTCCCCAACAATAACAATGTTTTCTGTATTGTCAAAATCTATAGACCTTTCTTTATCAGGCTTCAGTGTTCCATAAGCAGGAGATTGAATAAGTTTATAAAGATTATTTTTCCCAGCCCAGTTGAAATAAAATCTATCATCTTCCTTTTCAATAATTTCACCGCTTAATAATGCCTTCAACTTCTCAAAATTGACTTTATTATCCTCAAAGACTTCAGGATAAATTACCTTTAAGCCTTCTTTAATATCAGTTTTTACTATTTTATTTATTCTTTCAATGTCCATTTTATTGCCTCCATATTAGAGCGCTTTTTCGCCTAACGTTCCCAGCATATACGACGTTGCGACCGAAGGGAGCAATGTCCCGAAGGGCAAAGGCGAAGCCTGTAGCGTATATGCTGTGTTAGGCGAAGTTTGGGATTTATATTCATAGTTCTAACCTCATAAGTGGAAACTCTTTGTCGTCGTTATATACCCTAAACCCATTTCTCAAATAAAACTCCACAGGTCCAAACGGATTCTCTGAGGTGCCTTTCCTTGCAAACGTTTCAATTGCCTTTACCCCTCTTTTCCTCAATTATAGATGAATTTCTTATAATCAGCAATCATCATTTTAGAAGTTTTTTTACGTCATTCTATCATTTTTCGATTACTATCCTTTCATTCCTTCATTTCAATTATTTTATACTCCCGTTACATTTTCATTTTATACCCACCATTTGTGATAAAATCACGCTCTGAAACACTACGAGAGGAGTACTAAGCCATCCGCCAGAGAGCCGGCACATACGCTGCAAGCTGGCACGCGACTGCGGAGCGCACAGGCCCAACTCGCCTTTCACCTCCGCGTGAGGGGTGGCAGCAGTGAACACAGTAGCTGCTGACGGAGTCGCCCGTTATCGCAAGCCAAGCTGCCCGTTCACGCGGGAAGCAGGGTGGTACCGCGAAACCTCCTTTCGTCCCTGCGCGAAAGGACTTTTGTTTTAAGGAGCAAGAAGATGATCGACATAACCAGCATTCCTCCATATAAACCTGAAGAAATCGAGCCTAAGTGGCAATCCCGCTGGGAAGCCGACGGCCTCTACCACGCCGACCCAGACCCGAAGCACACCAAGTTTTACGCGCTCACCATGCTCCCCTATCCTTCCGGCGACCTGCACATTGGCCATTGGTATGCGATGACCCCCTCCGACGCCCGTGCGCGCTTCAAGCGCATGCAGGGCTATAACGTGTTCTTCCCTATCGGCTTCGATGCCTTTGGGCTGCCCGCCGAAAACGCCGCCATCAAGCATCAGATCCATCCCAAGCAGTGGACTTATGCCAATATCGAGCGCATGCGTACACAGCTGCGCTCCATGGGCAACATGTTCGATTGGCGCAGCGAGGTGGTTACCTCTGACCCCGAATACTACCGCTGGACGCAGTGGTTTTTCGTCCAGTTCTTCAAGCACAACTTGGCTTATCAAATGGAGGCGCCGGTGGATTTCTGCCCTAATTGCAATACCACCCTGGCACGCGAGCAAGTTCAGGGCGAAGACCGCCACTGCGAGCGCTGCGGCACGCCCGTGATCAAGAAGAACCTGAAGCAGTGGCTCTTCCGTATCACCAACTACGCTGAAGAGCTACTGGATTTTTCCGATATCGATTGGCCTGAGACCATCAAAACGCTGCAAACCAACTGGATCGGGCGCTCCAAAGGTGCTTATATCACCTTCAAAACTGAGAGCGGCGAGCCTATCGAGGTCTTCACCACCCGGCCGGATACGCTTTGGGGTGCGACTTTCCTGGTGCTTGCCCCTGAGCATCCATTGGTGAACCAGATTACTACCCCCGAGCAAGCTGAGATAGTAGCAGCTTATCAGGAGCAAGCTATGCGCCAATCGGATATTCAGCGCGAGGCAGCCACCCGCGAAAAGACGGGCGTCTTTACGGGTGCCTACGCCATTAACCATGCCACAAGCGAACGCATTCCAATCTGGATCGCTGACTACGTGCTGATGACTTACGGCACGGGGGCGATCATGTCTGTGCCGGCACATGACCAGCGCGACTTTGAGTTTGCGCGCCAATTTGACCTGCCTATCCGCGTGGTCATCCAGCCAGAAGGTGCTCCCGAGCTTGCTCCAGAGGAAATGACCGCGGCTGTGGAAGCGTATGGCACGATGGTCAACTCTGGCTTGCTCTCTGGCACAGCTGCCGACAAAAGTCTTGAGACAGCCGTTGCTTTCATTGAGCAGATGGGCATCGGGCGCGGCGCGGTAACTTACCGCCTGCATGACTGGTTGATCTCCCGTCAGCGCTATTGGGGCGCGCCCATCCCGATAATTTACTGCCCCAAATGCGGCACAGTGCCCGTGCCCGAAGACCAGCTGCCGGTATTGCTGCCGGATGACGTGGAATGGCTGCCCACGGGCGAAAGCCCGCTCAAGCTGCACCCCACTTGGCGCTTCACCACCTGCCCGGTCTGCGGCGGGCCAGCCGAGCGCGAAACAGATACGATGGACACCTTCATGTGCTCTAGCTGGTATTACATGCGCTACCTCAGCCCGCATTACGACCAGTATCCGTTCGATCCGCAGCTGTATCGCTATTGGATGCCTGTGGATACCTATACCGGCGGCAGTGAGCACGCCACTATGCACCTAATGTATGTGCGCTTTTTCCATAAAGCCGCTCGCGACTGCGGCATCACCACCGGGCGTGAGCCCATGCGCCAGTTGCGCAACCAAGGGATGGTGCTGGGAGAAGACGGTGAAAAAATGTCTAAGAGCCGCGGTAATGTGATTGCGCCGGATGACCTGGTGCAGCGCTATGGCGCCGATACGGTGCGCTCTTACCTGATGTTCTTCTCCCGCTGGGAAGTGGGCGGCCCATGGAACAGCAGCGGCATCGAGGGTAACTCCCGCTGGCTGCGGCGTGTTTGGGCGACGCTGCTCGAACCAGCCGATGGCGGCGCTTCCCGTGAGGTGCTGCGCGCTCTGCGGCGCAAGACCCACCAAACCCTGCGGGCAGTAACTTATGACTACGAAAACTTTGAGTTCAACACAATCATCTCCAGCCTGATGGAGCTGCTCAACGAGATGGGACGCGCCAAAGCTACCGGAGCCTTCGGCACGCCAGAATGGGATGAAGCAGTGGATATTTACCTGAGGATGCTAGCCCCCGTCTGCCCGCACATTGCTGAGGAGCTGTGGGAGCGTTTGGGCAAGCCCTATTCCATTCACACGCAAGCCTGGCCGCAGGTGGATGAGGAAGCCGCCCGGGATGAAGAAATCACACTGGTGGTGCAGGTAAACGGCAAGCTGCGCGATCGCATCCAGGTGCCGCTGGGGATTAGCGACGCTGAAGCCGAGCAAAAAGCACTCGCCAGCCCAGCCGTTCAGCAGGCACTGGCTGGCAGACAAGTGCGCAAGGTGATTGTGGTACCCGGGAAATTGGTGAATATCGTCGTTTGACGAAAAACTAAAGGATCATAAAGCTATCAACACAGCGGATCACGCGATCCGCTGTGTGTTTTATGCTGCCGGTTGCGGCTTTACGCCAAAAATAATCCCAACGAGCCCTAGGACAATTTCGATAGCAGCTAACCACACGGGCTCATACCCAAGCGCCAGGTTAGGGATCAGGGCAGAAACGCCGGACCAAATCAAAAAGGCCCCGTAAATGACCAGCGAGCGTCCCAGGACGTTTTCCCGCTTTTGGCTGATGTATATACCCATACCTCCCAGCAGCAGCATGGCGAAGCCATTTGCCGTAGACTGGCTAATCAACGATCCAGCACCCGTGAGCGATATAATACCTTTGAGAATAAAGAAAATCCCAAAAACTATCAGCAATGTTTTCTTGTTCATCATGCACCTCTGTGAGATATATTTTAACTGATTATCAGAATATTCCCAGCGAGGTTGGCAAATACGCTCTAAGCCATCATCTCAGCTTGGTTTATCCAGCCGCCGCCTAGCACCTTTTCGCCCTGGTAAAACACAGCCAACTGGCCAGGGGTGATATCGCGCAAAGGCTTTGCAAATTGCACCATAGCACTGCCATCCGGCTGAACTTCGATCTGCGCCAGCGCGGGCACAGCCTTGAAGCGGATCTTCACCTCTGCCTCGAAGTGCTCTGCCGGCGGGTTCCCAGCAATCCAATTGATCTCGCGCACCTGCATGCTATCCGCTCCGAGTTCTGCTTTGGTGCCGACCACCAAGCGGTTGTGCTCCACATCTTTTTGGTAGACGTACAGCGCCTGCGCTGCCGGCGGGAGCCCTTTGCGCTGACCAATGGTATAAAACGCCAAGCCGTTGTGCTTCCCAAGCACTTTGCCTTGAACGTTGACAATCTCCCCGGGCCGCACAGCTTGGGGAGCATACTCTCTGAGGAAGTCGCGATAATCGCGCTTGCCTAAGAAGCACAAATCCTGGCTTTCCGGCGCATCCGCCGCAGGCAGCCGGCGCTCGTGGGCTATCTGGCGCACTTCCACTTTGGTGTACTCCCCGAGCGGGAAAAGTGTATGCGCCAAATGCTGCTGAGTGAGCAGGCTGAGGAAATAGGTCTGGTCTTTGCTGGGATCGGCGCCTTTCCAGAGCTCGTAGGTGCCATCTATGCCTTTGCGCAGGCGGGCGTAGTGCCCGGTGGCAATCGCCTCCGCGCCAATGGACTGGGCGAAGTGCCACAGGTAATCCCATTTGAGGTAACGGTTGCAATAGACGCACGGGTTAGGTGTATCCCCGCGGCTGTAGCCATCCAAAAAGCGCTGTACGACCGCTTGGCGGAATTCTTGCTGAGCATCCAACACGTAAAAAGGAATGCCGAGCTGTTGGGCTAACTGTGCCGCAAGCTCACGGGTTTGGGGCGTGCAGCAGCGGTTCTCTTCTTCGCAGCCAGGCGCACTCCATAAGCGCATGGTCGCACCAACGACTTCGTAACCCTGCTCCACGAGCAAGGCAGCAGCCACCGAGCTATCCACTCCACCGCTTAATGCGACGACGACTTTTGTCATGGTTAATCCTTACAACCTGAAATTTGACACTTATAACGTAAATAAATGCTTCCCGCAGCAAGTTGCGGAGAAATGCCCACTTTTGATTATACCTGAGGGCGCTTTTGCCAGTGAGTTTATCTGATCAAATGACACAAACCTTAGTTAGTAAGAATACCTCTTTTATCAAGCAGAATGAGGAGAACATAAATTACTTTGTGAATTATTTATAATGCCTTCAAGCTCACCATGTTTCCACTCAGATATCCGAACGGAACAGAATGTTATACTAAAAAAATAAGATGCAGAGAACATTGTGGGAAACAGGTATGCACAGATTTTCTGGCATACCCCTTTCAAAGTTTATATAAGGAGGTCAGCGATGTGGAATTCGATTTGGCAGTTCTTTATCGCAATCTATAGCAATCCTAACGTTGAGGGCATAGGCATCGCCCTCATCATGGGCGCGATCTGGCTAGCCATCTTCCGCATGCCATTGGGGAAGCAGCCGCGTCTGTGGACTTTTTTAGCGGTTGGCGCTTTGCTCTTTGGCCCGACCATCGGCTTACTGCAATTCCCACTCCAAATATTTTCTATGCAGGCTCTTTTCCAAGCTTGGGGCGCCGAGATTTGGCAGGAGCGCTTGCTCGTATCTGAAATCCCAGCTATGCTTATCACCGGATTTGTACAGGAAGGCATCAAACTCGTGCCTGTGTTGATCTATCGCAAGCGCCGTCAGCCACTTCCTGACCGTGAAGCGCTCCTGGCTGGGGCAGCTGTGGGCGCCGGCTTCGGCATCTTCGAAGCTGCCTGGCTACTCAACCAAGTTTTTACCACAGGTTTTAGCTTGCCTGCCTTTCGATTACAGGGATGGCAAGCTTCCTTATCGTTTTGGGAGAGGCTGTTCATCGTTGGTTTTCATACCAGCACCACCGCATTAGCAGCCTATTGGTTCAACAGAGGCAAAGGCAGCCGCGCTTATCTGGCCATCGCGCTTTTCCATAGCATCATGAACTATGGTGTAATCCTGGCTGCAGCAGGCGTGTTCACCATAGTACAAACTGAGATTTACATTACGGTGCTGTGTGCCATCATGATTGGTGCAGCGCTCTGGCTGCGCTGGCACGATCGCCCAGCCGAGCCGACCTTAGCAAGCCCGCCTGAAGCCGGCGCACCGGCTTAAATCTACCTCTTGAATACTTCTAGCTTAATCCTAAGATCTTGGGTGCGGAGCATGCTCTGGCTCTCTGCTCCCGCATTCGTAAGCCTCGCCGCGCAGGGTCTCTACGGCGTGAGGGAGAGCGGGTAAAAACACCCGCAGGTTCTCTACCGCTGCCTTAGGGCTGCCCGGCAGGTTGATGATCAGCGTGCGCCCGCGGATGCCGGCGATGGCACGCGAAAGCTGGGCATGCGGCGTGATTTTGGCGCTCTCGGCGCGCATGGCTTCGGTGATGCCTGGTGCTAAGCGCTCGATGACGTTGGCGGTGGCTTCAGGGGTAACATCCCGCGGGGCAAAACCCGTCCCGCCCGTGGTCAAGATGAGGTCCACCTTGCCGCTATCAGCTAAGCGCACCAGCTCCGCTTCAATCTGTGCGCGTTCATCTGGGATGAGCACGGTCTCGACCACCTGGGCATGCCCTTGCAAGGCTTCCACCAGCGCCGGCCCGCTTTTATCCTCGCGCACACCCGCCGCGCCCTTATCGCTCACCGTAATGACCGCCGCCCTAGCACTGGGCAGTACTACCACCTCGTCGCCAGCTTGCACCACGCCGCCTTGCAGCACGCGCGTGAAGATGCCTTCGCTGGGCATGATGCACATCCCTACCTGTTGGTAGATCTGGCAGTGCGCATGGCACTCTTTGCCAATCTGGGTGACCTCCAATTCAACGGGGCCCACAAGCAAACGCGTGCCCAAGGGCAGGGAGTAGAGCTCGATGCCCTCTGTGGTGATATTTTCAGCAAAAATGCCAGGCGCGAGATTTGTCGCGCCGCGCGCAATCATCTTTTCCACGCTCTGCTGGTCCAGCAGGCTTACCTGGCGGTGCCAGTCGCCCGCGTGGGCATCGCCTTCAATGCCATAATTCTGGCGGAACACCGCTTGTGGCACCGGGTGCTTGATCGTGCCGGTTTCCGTGCTGATATTAACTGATAAGACCTTTGCCAAACTTATCCTCCAATGCGGCTCATGTTGCGCTCCGCAAAAGTACAGCTTTCGAAGCGATGCGCAGCCGGCTTCCTAAAAATGGCAGCGCGAATAGCCTCGCGTAACGCCTCGTCATCTTGAGCCAAAGCTTCCCCAAGTGCAATTTCGCGATCGACCCCCAAGCACGGGCGCAGGGTGCCGTCGCTCATCACGCGGATGCGGTTGCAATCTGCGCAAAATTGATGCGAAATAGGGCTGATTAACCCCACCCGCCCACGGTAACCTGGAACTTGATAGTCCACCGAGGGCTGCCCAGGGTAACGGGCAGGAAGAGGCTGCAAATAGGGGCGCACCGCAAGCACTTCCTGGTTATAGATGCGCCGCGCCGCGTTTTCACCGTGGTCGCCAATCGGCATGAGCTCAATAAAGCGCACGTCGATGGGATGCTCGCGTGTCAGGGCGATAAAATCGTCGATTTCGCTATCGTTGATGCCGCGCACGAGCACGATGTTGAGCTTGAGGGGCAGCAACTCTGCTTCTATGGCTTCCTCAATCCCGCGCAAGACGAGCTGAATATCGCCGCCCGTGAGTTCGTAAAAAACTTCCGGCTTGAGTGAATCCAAGCTGATGTTGAGCCGGCGCAAGCCAGCCTGCTTGAGCAGCTGGGCTTTACCCGGCAGCATCTGGGCGTTGGTGGTCATGGAAAGGTCCTGCAAGCCCTCCAACCGCGCGATACGCTCCACAATCTCAAGGATGTCCTTGCGCAAGAGTGGCTCGCCGCCGGTCAGGCGCACTTTTTGGATGCCCAACTGCATGCACGCGCGCACGATGCGCTCGTACTCCGCAGGACTAAGCTCCTTAGCCTTGGGGCAGATGCCCTCCTCCACGCGGCAATAGGTGCAGCGCAGCTGGCAGCGTTCCGTCACCGAGAGGCGCAGATATGTGATATTGCGTCCGAATTGATCTAACATTAATGCAGATTATAACCTTATGTCAGCCAAGAATAGGGTTTGATGCAGGGTTTACCTGTTCTTTCATGGTACCCTACGGGTAGGCTGCGCACTCTCCCGACCGTGAAAGGCACGTGACCTTTGGGTCTCAATGAATGAGGGAGACCTACGGTCAAAACCACTCGCTCGGTCTGGAGACCGGCGAGAACTAAGATTGTGGAGACCGGCGAGAACAGATAATTCTTAGTTCTTTCATGGTACCCTACGGGCAGGCTTCGCACTCTCCTGACCATGAAAGGTAGCTGACCTTTAGGTCTCAAAAAACTGATGACCTGATTATCATAATCGTCGATCAAAGCCAGGAAAACAGGAGACCTTCGGTCAAACCTACTCGCTCGGTACCCTACGGGCAGGCTTCGCACTCGGAGACCGGCGAGAACAAGAATCAAACCCACTCGCTTAGTTCTTTCATGGTACCCTACGGGCAGGCTTCGCACTCTCCTGACCATGAAAGGTAGCTGACCTTTAGGTCTCAAAAAACTGATGACCTGATTATCATAATCGTCGATCAAAGCCAGGAAAACAGGAGACCTGCGGTCAACTTCCTCGCACGGTCGGAGACCGGCGAGAACTGAAGGCAACCCCTGCGGTTACTCCCGCTGGTAAGTGCCCGACTTGCCGCCGCTTTTATGCTCCAGCTGCACCTGTTCGATCTGCATACCGCGGTCAACGGCTTTGCACATATCGTAGACCGTCAGGGCTGCCACGCTGGCTGCAGTTAATGCTTCCATCTCTACGCCGGTTTTATACGTCGCCTGTACTGTCGCAATGATGCGTACGCCCTCTGGCGGCTCAGCAGAAAGTTCCACGCCCACAAAGCTGAGTGGTATGGGATGGCAGAGGGGGATGAGCTCGGACGTGCGTTTGGCAGCCATGATGCCAGCAATACGCGCCGTGGCAAACACATCTCCCTTTGCGATGCCACCGCTTTGGATGAGCGCCAAGGTTTCCGGCTGCATGCGCACGAAAGCGCTCGCAATAGCTTTGCGCAAGGTGTCGCCCTTTGCGGAGACGTCCACCATGCGGGCGTTGCCGTTTTCATCGACGTGGCTTAGTTCCATGGACGCACCTCCCCAGGATGATGCAAGGTATAACCGCCCATTTGGGTGAGCCGGCGGGCGAATTCCTCCCCACGCAGCACTTCCAGCAGCCGCTGTACCAATTCAAGTTCCAGCGCATTTTCGGCAATCAGCAAATCGTATTGCTCTTCGCAAATGGGCACAAAATCGAGATCGTAGATGCGCGCCGCCGAAAGGATACCCAAACCGGCGTCTGCCGTCCCAGCCGCAATCGCCGCCGCCACCGCGGTGTGGGTATATTCTTCACGCTCATAACCTGGGATGAGGCTGGTATCCAAGCCCTCCTGGCGGGCTAAGTAGTCACACAGGATGCGCGTACCACTACCTTTTTGGCGGTTCACGTAGCGCTTGCCGACGATATCTTTGAATTCCTTAATGCCCAACGGATTGCCCTTGGGTACCATCAACCCCTGGGTGCGCTGAACGCACTCCACCAGCACCACGCCACCCTGCGGGAAGTACTTGCGCAGGTAAGGAATGTTGTAGCTGCCGCTGGCTTCATCCAATAGATGAATACCGCCCAGATGTGCCTCACCGCGCTTGACTGCCAGGATACCGCCCATGCTGCCCACATGCGAAGAGGCTACCGAGCTTTCCGGCCATTGGCGCTTAAGGATATCGGTTAACTCATCAAGGAGCGGGTCATGGCTGCCGGTGATCACTAAGGTGCGGTTGATCTCCTCCAAATCTCGTACGAGCTGCACGTTGACCAGCTCGCCAGCTTCGTAGCCTTCGGTGTTTTGCGGGATGTGGATGACGCCATCGGCTTTTACAAATGAAGTGACCACGCCTGCCCCGCGATTTAGCGGAACTGCCACGATTTTACCGTTCACATTGCCCAAGCGCGTACGCACAAACTCATAATACTTGAGCGAGGAGGTCAGCCGGCGCGTAATTTGTGCTTGAATGAATTGCGGCTTAGCTGCTAGACGGCAGGTCAGCTGCTCAATCACAGGGCGGAAAAGCTGCTCCAGTACCAAAATGCCCGAGACCGGATAGCCCGGCAACCCCAATATTGGCTGGACGCGTTCATCATCTCCGGACTTGGCATAGGCTAAGATGACCGGCTTGCCAGGTTTGATAGCTACGCCATGCAGCACCACCTCTCCCACTCGCCGAATCGCCTCAACCGAATAATCCTTCTGCCCGGCGGAAGAGCCGGCATTGAGCACCACCGCATCACATTCCGCTAAGGCTTGGCGCAGAGCTGCTTCGATCAGCTCCGCCGAATCGCCGACTGGACGATATACGCGCACCTCGCAGCCCCATGCGCGCAGCATGCCACTGAAAATAGCGGAGTTGGACTCGATAATATCGCCGGCGCGCGGGTTTTCCGTGGGCGGCACAATCTCGTTACCCGTGGGGATGATGCCCACCATCGGCCGGGTGATGACCTCGACCGAAAGCACGCCAGCCTCAAGCAGCGCCCCAATCGCAGCCGGGGTGAGCACGCTAAAAGATGGCAGGATCATATCGCCGGCGCTAATGTCTTCGCCAATCTGACGTACGTTTTGCCAAGGCACAGCGGCTGCATACAGCAGCACTGCGCCTTCCTCCTGCACCACATCTTCCACCATTACGACGGCATCGCAGCCTTCAGGCAGCGGATCGCCAGTATTGACCCACTGGTAGGCGCCCGTAGGCAAGCGCACCGGCGTCGTTTCTGTGGCGCCAAAGGTTTGGCTGGCTTGCAAGGCAATACCATCCATGGCGCAGGCGTTATAGTGGGGCGAGCTGATGCGGGCATAGACAGCCCGCGCCGTCACGCGGTCTGTTGCCTCTAAGGTCGGCAGTGTCTCACTGCTTGCTTTGAGCCCGGCTGCTTGCAGTGCGTCCAAATAATCTTGACGTGCTTTTTCCAAGGGCACATTGGTTAGATATTCAAAAGCCATATCACCTCTCAAAAAGCGTCACTTCCACGAGTTCACCTTGCCTTAAGCCTTCCTTATCCCTTGGGATGCACAGGAAGCCGTCTGTATTGGCGAGTGTGGTAATCAGGCCAGATTTGCTGGCAATCGGCTGGGCTTTACCCTCACGAATGACCACTGGCACATATTCCTCGCGCCCATGGTTGGAGGGCACGTTGCGCGCAACCGGCAAGCTCACCTTCCGCTCAGCAAAATGCGTGCCCAGCATGGAAGCCAAAAGGGGCCGCACGAGTAAATTAGCCATAAAGTACGCCGCCACGGGGTTGCCGGGCAAGCCGAACACAGGTCTGCCTTCCACCTGGCCAAAGAGCGTCGGTTTGCCCGGCTTGACCGCCAAGCCATGCACCAGCAGCTCCCCTAGCTCCGCCACCACTTGCGGGACGGCATCTTTTTCGCCCACGGAAGTCCCACCCGTGAGCAAGACGAGGTCATGCCCTGGCAGTGCCTTCACCAGCGCAGCGCGCACCCCCGGCGCACTATCTGGAATAATCCCCACAAAATCAGCAACCGCGCCGGCTTCCTGCGCAAATGCAAGCAGCATCGTTGCATTGACGTCCCGAATCTTGCCCATCGGTAGGGGCTCCCCAGGCGCCACGAGCTCATCCCCCGTCGAGATTACTGCGATGCGTGGAGCCTGCCGCACCCAAATCTGCGTTTGCCCGAGGGCCACCAGCGCGCCTATATCAGCTACATTTAGCTGCCTGCCGGCTGGAAGCACCAAATCGCCGGGCTTGACGTCATCCCCACGGAAAATCAGGTTAGTCCCAGGCGAAGCGGGCTTATATACGGCAATCGTGCCATCACCAAGGGGTTCGGTATCCTCTAATGGGATGACGCAATCGGCGCCTGCGGGAATTTCTGCGCCAGTCGGCACGTAGACACATTCACCACTGCGAATTGCTATCGCGGTATGTTCGCCCATATGCGCCTCGCCGATTTGCAGCAGCAGCGCCGGGATCGAATCGGAACAGCCGAAGACATCCCGTGCCCGGACGGCATAGCCATCCACTGTCGAGCGGTTGAAATCCGGCACAAACTCCTCCGCTAAGCAATCACGTGCCAGCACGCGCCCTAGGGCTGATTCCAGCTGCACTTGCTCTTCGGGCGTGCGTAGCTGCCCAAATTTCTCGGCGATTATCTGTTGAGCTTCCGCAATGGTGATGACATTTAACATAAAGGCTCGTTCTTTTCCGTGTATTGTGGTCTCATCAATCTTACCAAACCCTACCCCAGAAACCTTGGGCGTGTAAAGCCCATGGGTTGATTCCTGCTCTCAAACCAGAAGCGAAGGCTGGCTGGCTTGGGTTTTTTCCAGCAGCTCAATGGTCTCAAATTGCCAGGAACCTTGCTCCAGGTAACATTGGCTCATACAAAAAGTGTGGTTCCAGCGGCTGTTGCGCATGCGTGCAGGGCCTTCAGCATATTTGTGGATGAGCCAGTGAGCATATTTCGCCAGTTTCCATTGGGCTTCATTGCTATAAAAGCCAAAAGCCGCGCGAAACGAGCCAATGAGCAGATCCGTTAGCTGTAAGAGCTGGCAGTCAGCGTAGTCCTGCGCATCTTTGCTGCGCGGGTCGCTGGCGCGGTCATCAATCAAATCTGGTGTGGTGGCGATTTCACAGTAATCCCGCAGCCCGTTCAGCCGATCGACCACACGCTGGCGGTCAATATGCCGGCCTTGATGCAAGTAGCCATCAAAATGAATGCGGGTTATGCGCACTGGGTCTCGAGAACTGAAAAGGTAATGCAGCCCGCCTTTGAGGCCAATACGGAAGGAGGTTTCCACCTTGCTGGTTTCATCCGGATAGTTCAACATATCCACATGTTTTTCGCGCTCGCGGAAGAGCACAAACTTCACCCCAATAGCCTGTTCATCCAACAGCTGGTAATCGGGTTCGGCGCCTGTGCTCCGCCCAGTGAAATAATGGTATTTAATGGATTTTGATTGGCTGCGCATGAAACCTAAAACTAAGCTCAACCATGCATTAGCTAGGTCATACTTTTTACCAGGCCGGTTGATCTCCTTGAAGCTGATCTTATAGGGGTGGCTAACAGTCGTGCGTGCCGCGTCGAGCAAATTGAGCAAGTAGGCTTTGCGCTCGCATGGCACGAGCAGCATGCCATGCCAATAGCCTTCTATTATCGACTCATCGTGATAAAGCTCATAATCGTTTTTAGCGTTCATGGCGGCCTTCTCTCAATTTTATTTTACCGCAGCGCAAGCCTGCCAGACGAGCTTATCCAAAAATAATAGATGCAGATTAATTCAGGTAAAATAAATTCACTTCATTGATATTGGTTTTACCCTAACCATGGGGTTCAACTCTCTCACCCAGGTCACACGCATGTGACTAATCAAACTGGAACGCAAAGTAACAGGAGGCAACAAGCATGAAAACCGTAGTGGCAGGAGCATTGGGGGAATGTGTCCACGTGGCGGGTGTAATGAATTTCTTACATTTAGCAGAACTCGCCGGCTGGCGCACCGTCTTTTTGGGCCCAGCTGTGCCCATCGAGACCTTTTTGCAAGCTGCCCGTGAGGAAAAAGCCGACCTGGTGGGCGTCTCGTACCGTCTGACGCCCGAAACGGGTGAGCGCCTGCTGGCAGAGTTTGCTGAGGCGGCTGACGAGCTGCGCCAACAGGGCGTCAAGTTTGTCTTTGGCGGCACACCGCCCGTGGCAGCTAAAGCTGAAGCCATGGCTGGTTTTTTTGACAGCGTGTTTGATGGCAGCCAGCCGCCTGAGGAAATCTTGGCTTATCTGAGGGGCGAAAGCACCGGTCCAAAGGATGAAGCCAGTTACCCGCATACCACCATCGATCGTATCGCCTGGAAAGCGCCTTACCCCATCTTGCGCCATCACTTCGGCTTGCCAACAATGGAAGCTACGCTTGATGGCATTCAGAAAATTGCTGAAGCGCGCGTTTTGGATGTGATTTCGCTGGGCATCGACCAAGATGCGCAGGAAAATTTCTTCCACCCCGAGCGCCAAAACCCGCGTGCCAAAGGCGCCGGTGGCGTGCCCGTGCGCTCGGCGGAGGACTACCGCGCATTGTTTGCTGCCTCCCGCCGCGGCAACTACCCGCTCATGCGCACCTACTCCGGCACGGATGATTTTATCCGCTTGGCGGAGCTCTACATGGAGACGATCCACAACGCTTGGTGCGCCATCCCGCTCTTTTGGTTCAATCAGATGGACGGGCGTGGACCCTACGACCTGGAAGAGTCCATCGACTTGCACCAGCAGGTGATGCGCTGGTATGGCGAGCGGAACGTGCCCGTCGAGCTCAACGAGCCGCACCATTGGGGCATGCGTGATGCTCCCGACGTAGTTTTTGTAACCTCGGCGTATCTCTCCGCTTATAATGCCAAAGCCTTTGGCGTGCAGGATTACATTGCCCAGATGATGTTCAACAGCCCGCCTGGCACCTCCGACGCAATGGACCTGGCTAAGATGGCGGCGCTGCTGGAGATGATCGCTCCTTTAGAAAACGAAAATTTCCATATCTGGCGCCAGACGCGCACCGGCTTGCTCAGCTACCCGCTGGAACCCAATGCCGCCCGCGCGCATCTTTCCGCCAGCATTTACCTGCAGATGGCGCTCAAACCTCACATCGTGCATATCGTCGGGCATACCGAAGCCCACCATGCTGCCACCGCCGATGACGTCATCGACGCCAGCCTGATGGCACGCCAAGCCATCGAGAACGCCCTCAAAGGGCAGCCCGATATGCTCGCTGATCCTGCTATCCAAGCCCGCAAGGACCATCTCATCGCTGAAGCCCAGGTTACCCTCAAAGCCATTCGCAACTTGGCTGGCCCCGAAGTGCAAGACCCGCTCACCGACCCCGCCACCTTGGGCCAGGCGGTGCGCATGGGCATCCTGGATGCGCCGCACCTACGCGCAAGCAAAATTGCACGCGGAAGTATCCAAACCCGCATCATCAACGGCGGCTGCGAAGCCATCGATACGGATAATCAACCTCTCCCCGAGCGCAAGCGCTTGGCGGAGTTTCTCTAAGGAGTTAAGATGAATGATCACATGAAATATACAGTCATTGGCGCCGGCAATGGCGGCAAAGCCATGGCAGCGCATATGGCTCTGATGGGCAAAGAGGTCACACTCTATAACCGCACCTTTAGCAATATCGAAGTCATCGCTGAACGCGGCGGTATCGAGCTGGATAACCCGGAAGGTTTGAATGGCTTTGGCCGGCTAGCCAACGTTACCGATAATATGCAAGTCGCTCTGGATGGTGCGGACTTGATTATGGTGGTAGTCCCTTCTTCAGCCCACCGCGATATCGCGAAATCTATGGCACCATATCTACAAGATGGCCAAATTGTGCTCTTGCACCCTGGGCGCACCTGCGGCGCGATTGAATTCGACCAAACCCTGCGCCAAGCTGGCTGCACGGCCAAGCCGATCATCGCTGAAACCGAGACCTTTATCTTTGCCAGCCGCTCGGAGGGGCCGAACCATGCGCGCATCTTTCGCATCAAGGAATCCGTGCCGTTGGCTGCCTTGCCTGCCACCCAAAACCAAAAGGTGCTTGAGGCTGTGCATACGGTCTATCCCCAATATATCAGTGGCGGCAATGTGCTCAAGACTGGGCTGAATAACATGGGTGCCGTCTTCCACCCTACTATCGCGCTGCTCAATGCCGGCTGGATCGAAACCACGCATGGCGATTTTCAGTTCTATATCGATGGCGTTTCTCCTTCAGTGGCTAAGCTGCTGGAGACCGTGGACCGCGAACGCTGCACCGTGGCTTCAGCCCTGGGTTTGCGCGCGCGCACCGGGCTGGAGTGGCTCGCCTTGGCATACGATGCCCGTGGAGCAGACCTTTATGAAGCTATTCACAATCAGCCGGGCTATTATGGCATCAAAGCGCCAGCCACGTTGCAGCACCGGTATATCTTTGAGGAAGTGCCGATGAGCCTAGTGCCGATTGCAGCTTTAGGGCAGCGCTACGGCGTCTCTGTGCGCGCGATTGACGCTATCATCCGCTTGGCGTGCATCCTTCACAACACCGACTACTGGCGCAAGGGCCGCACGCTCGATAAGCTCGGCATTGCGGACCTCAGCGTGGGGGAACTGACCAAGTACGTGGAGACCGGCGAGCGGGATTAAGGCGTAAAGTTCGTATCCTTTTTGCAAAAGATGTAAACGGGAAGGCTTAGTTTGTATACATTTAAGAAAATATGTATACAAACTAGGACATTTTTATACAACTTTTGTTAAATTACTCTTTGGCAGCTTTGCGCGCAAGCGCACGCTGCACTGCCGGGCTGGGCTTGCGCAGGGTTTGCGCTAAGTGTTGAACAGCTGCTACCGGGTCGTGCAGCAGCATCCGCGGGCCGGCATAGCGCATCACCTGGCGGATCTGCGCACGCATGGCTGGCTGGTAGCAATGCACCGGGCACTTGGCGCAAGTGGGTTTATCGGGCAGGAAGGGGCAACGGGCAATGCGCGCCTGGGCGTACGCCGAAAGCTCGGCGCACTCTGGGCAGAGCCCGCCCTGCGTGTGATGCTGTGCATGGCAATACAGCGCGATCATCTTGGAGACGGTGCGCTGCTCTTGCGCAATCCGCCGCTGGGCTGCGGGTGAGGTTCGGTCGGTCATGGAGGCGTATTATACCTTGCCTACTTCATTTACTTTTATATATGGTCAAGCCGTAGGTTCGAATTATAGATGGTAACAACCCGGACTAAGTTCTCTCCATGCAAGGATATTGGCAGAATGAGGAGAATGAATGTGCTTAATTCAATTAATTAAATTGTTCTACTAATTTATTGGTATCCTTGCTAACCATTTAATAAACCTTTCATAGAGATAATCTGGTATGGGGTCTGCGCTAGAAAATTCACCACCAGGCATAATTAAATATCGTGGTCCATTAATACCCGAGCTAACTAATGCAGAATAATGGTAATTTTCATTTATAACCAAAGTATAGTAAGATTTTGTTGCATTAAGATTAGGAACTACTTTGGACTCTGGTTCTGGTAACATTTCTTTATCCTCGTCAGAATCGCCAATATCTTTCAATAAAGCATTATACAAATCGGACTCGCGGTCTACATATATCTTTGATGAGCCCATTTTCGCTATTTCTTCTGTTGATAGACTTGAAAATGTAATATCATCATAAAATTTTAAGGTGTAAGTACCATAATTCTTTCCTGGATTTCCTATGAGCAAACCAGGACCTCCATATTCTGACATTTTATCCATTACCTGATTCAAGTATGTCTGATCAATAAGCAATGACCGCAAACTTATCCATCCATCAGAAAGATAAAGCACCTGGCAACCATCATAAGAACTTTTCTCGTCAATATTAATAATTTTTACATTAAATCCTAAGCGCTCTAGATTGTCTACATTAGTTTTTACTATTGGCTCATTATTCTCATCTAACCCTAGATCAAAAACACAAACTTTAATTGCATAGTTTATAGGTGTAGACGTAGGCATCGGTGTTAGTGTAGGCGTAGGCGTTGGTGTTAGCGTTGGAGTGGGAGTAAGTGTAGATGTAGATGTAGATGTTGGCGGTTGTATTGTTTCTGTTTGGGGTGCCGTACCATTTGGATCAGGCGTTAGATCGGGCGGAGGAAAAGTAATCACATTCAATATCATACATAATGAAATTCCAATAACAATCGCGGAAAAAGCTAAATTCCATCTTGCAAATGTTGAGGTAATCATTTGTTTATTTATAACTTTAATAATCAGCATAACAAAAAAGATGAGCCAAACAATAATCAGAATTATATAAAATGTAGAAAGCTTAATTTTTTCAAGGAATAAAATAATAAACGAACCTATCGTGGCAAATTGGGTAAAGTCTTATATAGTGG
>DMCS01000069.1 GCA_003445715.1 Candidatus Mesolinea sp.
TCTTAACTTTGAAAAATTTGGATGTAATCGATAAACCAATGTTTTTCAACACCCTCGAGCAGGTATTATTTCACTGCTGTCGTTCAATCGATTAAAATGAGGCATAACTTCTTGACGAGGAGACCACTATGCCCAAAGGGACATTTAACTTTCCGGATAACTTTTTGTGGGGCACAGCCACAGCTGCGCACCAGGTGGAAGGCGGCAACTCTAATAACGACTTTTGGGCTTGGGAGCAGGAGCCCGGGCACATTATCAATGACGATAAATCCGGAGCAGCTTGCGAATGGTGGGCAGGGCGTTGGCGTGAGGACTTCGATCGCGCACAGGAGACCCACCAGAATGCCCACCGTCTTTCGGTGGAATGGGCGCGCATCCAGCCAGCGCCAGACATGTGGGACGAGACGGCTTTAGAGCGCTACCGCCAGATGCTGCTGGGGCTCAAAGAACGCGGCATGACCGCTATGATTACCCTGCATCACTTCACCAACCCTATCTGGTTAGCTGAAATGGGCGGGTGGGAGAACGAGGAAGTGGTGCCCCTTTTTGCGGAGTACACTCGAAAAGTCGTCGAAGCATTGGGGGCACACTGCCGGCTGTGGGTCACGATTAACGAACCAAATGTGTATATGAGTGCGGCATACCTAGGTGGCATCTTTCCGCCAGGCAAAAAGGACTTGAAATTAGAAGTGCAAGTGCTGGCGAATATGGCAAAGGCGCATGCTGCAGCTTATGAGGTAATCCACACCTTGCAGCCTGAAGCGCAAGTTGGCGCAGCGATACACTGGCGCGGCTTTACACCAGGCGACCGCAACCCGCTTATGAGGATTTCTGCCCGGCAGCATCATCAGCTTTTCAATGAGGCTTTCTCGCGCACCTTAGAAACTGGTAAATTTGATTCCCCAGTGCTCAAACAGGAAATCCCGGAAGCCAAAGGCACACAAGATTTCATTGGTCTAAACTATTACACCAGGGATTACCTGCGCTTTGCCCCTAACCAGCGGGCTGAAGGCTATACGGAGCGCTTTTTCAAGCCGGATGCGGACCTTTCGGAGCGTGGCTTTTTAGCCAATGATCCTGAGGGCTTCAAACAAGCCATCCGTTGGGCAAATCAGTTCCACAAGCCCATTTACATTACCGAGAACGGCTGCGAAGATTCGCAGGATGATTTCCGACGCCGCTACCTGATTGAACATATCCATGCAATGTGGAGGATGGTCAACTTTAATATCCCGATCAAGGGCTATTTCCATTGGACGCTGGTAGATAACTTCGAGTGGGAGCGCGGTTGGAGCCAGCGTTTTGGCTTGTGGGAGCTGGACCCACAAACACAAATCCGCACGAAACGCAAGAGCGCCGACCTGTATGCCGAAATCTGCCGTACAGACAGCCTCAGCTCGGAAATGGTTGAAAAGTACGCACCGGAGGTTTATACAAAGATCTTTCCTTAAGCGGTTAATTTCGGCTTGATTCTTGCAACAAATGAACTCTCCCCGCAGCTTGCTGCGGGGTATCTGGTTTATCCTTTTTCTCACTAAAACTTAAGTTGTTCGTCATGATCATCAAAATCGATACATTGTGGCTCTTCCTCGGGGTCTCGCTCATTTACCTATCTTACTCTGTTTTTCGCAGCAAGCTGCGGGGAAATGCCCACTTTTGAATTATAATGAAGTTATAAACGAAGGAGCTTGTCATGTCTGTATATCTCGCTAAATTACTACCGCAAATCATCATGCCGGTTGGGTTGGCAGCATTGCTGCTCTTCATTACCCTTTTCCTTATCCGCAAGCACCCCAAAACGGCTACTTGGCTGGTGCTGATCAGTCTTATCTTAGTTGGCGTAGGCGGCAACGCTTACTTCTCAGCATATTTTGCCCGCACGTTAGAGTGGCGCCACATGCCGCTGCAAGGAGAGGTGAAAGCAGATGCGATTGTGCTGCTGGGCGGCGGCACCGAGCCGGCAGATGCGCCCCGCACGGGTGTGGAGGTGAATGGCGCCGGCGATCGCGTGCTGTATGCAGCAGGGTTGTATAAACAAGGCGCAGCTCCGCTTATTATCCTTTCTGGCGGGAATGTGGCTTTCAGCCAGGCGCGCGGCAGCACCCCTGCGCAAGAGATGCACGACTTGCTCTTTGAACTAGGTGTACCCAAGGAAGCAATGGTCCTGCAAGATCAATCCCAAAACACGGAAGAAGATGCTGTGTATACGAAGGAGATCCTGAAGGAGAAGGGGATTGAGAGCGTTATCTTGGTCACCTCAGCAGCGCACATGGAGCGCACGTTGATGCATTTCCAGGATCCGCAGCTTACGCTGATCCCAGCCCCAACGGATTATGCCATCACACAGCGTTACTGGGATTACCTGATGCGCTGGGATGCCCAAACGATTTTGCTTCATTTGTTGCCCACGAGCCAATCGCTCAACCTGACGAGCAACATCTTCCATGAATATTTGGGGATGTTTATTTACCGTCTCAAATTCATCTTTTAGAATTGTTACGATTAAGTTCAGCTGCCCCCAGGCTCTGTGGGCAGCTTTTTTAATGTGGGAAGTCGAAGAACCAATAAGAGGTTCAATTGCATTGGCTTGATTGGCAAGGGGCGCGTAGCGGGAAAGGAACAAATATACTGCTTGGGGCGTCAAAAACACGAAGCAGAACAAACAAAGTCCTTTAAAGGAGGAACAATGAAAAACTTACAAACGATTCTTAGCCTGAGTGTGATTGCAGCCTTTTTGCTTGCGGGGTGTGCGCCGGCGGGGCAATCGCCTGAGCCGACCCAACCCGAAGAGCCAACGCAACCCTCCACCGAGGCGCAGGACTTGATTGGTGAAGTCGCTTACAACCCTAACCCACGAGCCGAGTTAGACCAGATTAAAGCGTTAGCGGAAGCACACAACACCTTCGCGCTTGACCTTTACCAACAGTTAGCTGGTGAGGGTGAGAACATTTTCTACTCACCCTATAGCATTTACATGGCGCTGCTGATGACCTATGCCGGCGCTGCGGGAGACACAGCCAGCCAGATGGAGAGCACCCTGCATTTACCCTATCCGCAAGAAGAAATCCACGCCGTAATGAACGCACTCAACCAGCAATTGAAAGCAAACAGCCTGGTGGATGATGAGCCAGTATTTACGCTCAATATTGTCAATCAACTTTGGGGGCAGGCGGGCTATGCGTTCTTGCCAGAATTTCTGAACACGCTTTCTCAGCATTATGCTGCCGGCTTGAAGACGGTCGACTTTGCTGCCGATCACGAAGCTGCCCGTGAGCTGATTAACCTCTGGGTTGAAGCGCAAACCAATGAAAAAATCAAAGATTTGATCCCTGCGGGAGCCTTAAATGAACTCACCCGCTTGGTCATCACCAATGCAGTCTACTTTAAGGCAGCTTGGTTGTCTCCATTTGATCCTGCCAACACAAAAAATGGCAGCTTTACTTTGCTGGATGGAAGCCAAGTGGAGGTGCCGATGATGCATCAAAGTGGCAGCATGCGGGCGTACGTCTCGCAAGATGTGCAAGCTGTGGAGCTGCCTTATGAAGGCGGGACCTACTCCATGGTGGCGCTCATGCCGACCGCTGCCAGCCTGGACGCCTTCGAGCAAGCCCTTACAGCTGAAAGCCTGCAAGGCATCCTGGATCAGCTGGATCGAGCTTCTGTGACCTTGAGTATGCCGAAGTTCAAGTTCGAGGCAGCCTTTGGGCTCAACGATGCGCTAAAAGCATTGGGAATGACAGCTACCTTTGATCCTCTTCAAGCGAATTTCTCGCGGATGAACGGAACGACGGATTTGTACATTACATCCGCGTTACATAAGGCTTATGTGGACGTCAACGAGGAAGGCACTGAAGCAGCCGCAGCGACTGCGGTTGTGGTTGGGCTTACTTCTGCGCCTAGCCAGAGTTACACCATCACGCTCGATCACCCCTTCCTGTTCCTTATCCGTGATAATGACACAGGCACGCTGCTCTTTCTAGGCAGGATGGCTGATCCGCGCTAAACCTTAGCTAAAACCATACAGGCTGGAAAAAGATGCCTTCAGCCTGTTTGCGTTAATTTGCCAAAATTATCCAGCCATCCAGGCAATGGCTACCGTGCCGGGGCCGACATGTGCGCCGATCACTGGGCTGACCTCGGAGCGGAATACTTCGTCCGGATGCAGACGCTCAATAGCGGCAGCCTCGAGCGCACGGCATTCATCTTCACACAGGGCATGGAATGGCGCAATGCGCAGGGGCGTCTTGCCGCTTGTGCGCTTTTCGATCAGGTCGAGCATGCGGCTGAGGGCTTTTTTGCGCGAAATCACGCTCTCGACGGCTTCGATCTTGCCGCCGCGGATTTCGAGCAGCGGTTTGACGTTGAGCGCGGAGCCTAAAAAGCGTGTGGCAGTGTTGATTCTGCCGCCCCGATATAGATATTCTAAGGTATTGACCGTGAAATAGACCCCAATTTTGGGGTAGGTGGCTTTGGCGAGTTCCAGAATCTCCTGGAGGCTGGCGCCATCCTCGGCAGCGCGCGCCAAAGCGATGACCATCAAGCCTAAAGCCATCGAGACCAGCTGAGAGTCAAAGACTTCTAGGTTTTCGGGGTTGCCCAGCTCCACCTTAGCCTGCTCGGCAGAGTCGAACGACGCTGAGATGCCGCTGGAAATGCCGGTGTAGAAGACATCATTTCCCGCGTCCAGTAGCGGCTTGAAAATATCTACAAACTGCCCAACGGTGACCTGGCTGGTGGTTGCAATTTCGTTAGAGTGGGAAAGCTGGGTGTAAAACTCCTGGGCGGTGATGTCGACGCCATCACGGTACTGTTTGCCCTGCCAGGTGAGGACGAGGGGCAGAACAGGGAGATGATATTGGTCGACGATATCTTGTGGCAAGTAGGCGCTTGAATCGGTAACAATAATGACTTTATTCATTTGATTTATTCTCCTATAGACATTTAGTCACATTAAATTAGACAGTGACCGGACATTTTTCTGTAATTATACGATGACAACAGCGGATATGCACAAAAAGGAACTCTAAAAGAAAATTGGCGCGAGAGGGCTCGATCCCCGTTTCTAGGACTTACCCCCGAACATTTCCGCAGCACCCTGTAAAGGGCACGGATGTGAACCCATTGTTAAATAGAAAAATGGGCGCGAGAGGGATCGGGCCTTTGTTCTCGCCGGTCTCCAGACCGAGCGAGGAAGTTGACCGAAGGTCTCCTTCTTTACAAGCAGTTATGATCACTGATTGTCATAGTAGGATTGTCAGTTTCTTGGAGACCTAAAGGTCACATGCCTTGCATGGTCAGGAGAGTGCGAAGCCTGCCTGTAGGGTACCAAGCAAGAACTAAAGAATATGGGCGCGGAGGGGCTCGAACCCCCGAACCTCACGGATGTGAACCGTGCGCTCTAACCAGCTGAGCTACGCGCCCATTGACATTCAAATTATAGCAAAGCCGCTGCGCTTTGTCCAACATTTTTAGGCTGTCTCTGCAGCAATTTTTGATGCAATTCCTTCGCAAAGTCCCATTTTCGGGTACAATTCAGCTACTCAATTAATGAATAGGCAAACCCGATGTCACCACGTCACGCACTGCCCATGCATCTCGAATATGCCCTGCTTGGCCTCATCCGCCAGCAGCCGCAATACGGCTATGACCTGCTGCAAAACTGGAGCGCAACCTTAGGCCTGATCTGGAACGTGAAGCCAGCCAGCCTATATGCCGCGCTCAATAAGCTCGAGGAGCAGGGGCTGCTGAACTCCATGCGCGTGCCAGGGGAAGCCTCGCCGGCGCGCAAGGTATTCAACCTCACGCCGGCAGGCGAGGAAACTTTCTTGGCTTGGATGCGCACACCGGTGGCATCCCCGCGCGCTTTCCGGCAGGAGTGGTTTGCGCGCTTATATTTCTTCCCCCAGGTGCCTCAGGAGATTGTGCATGCGCTCTACACCGCCCAGCTGGATGCAGCAGAACAATGGCTTGCTGAGCAAAAGACGCTAGACCTGACTGGATCGTTTTTTGAAGCGCAGGTGCGGGCCTTTCGGCGCAGCCAAATCGAGGGTATCCTTGCCTATCTGCAAGAAAATCAACCCCACTTTTTTCAAGGAGATAATAATTAATGAGAGATCGATGGATAGTAATGGCGCTCTTAATCACTTTGTTGCTTTCGGCATGTGCTAGCCCGAATGTCACGCCGACTGCCACGCAGCCGCAAACTACAGCGCCGGCAACGCTGACAGAAACGGTGCAATCCCTGATTATTACTGATGCCCTAGGGCGTACGGTCACGCTCGATGCGCTGCCACAGCGCATTGTGGTGACGGGCAAAGCCTCCATTATGGTTTTGGATGCGATGTATATGTTCCCCGAGGCGCGTGAGCGTGTAGTCGCTTTTGAGGATTTCGCACAAGGCGATGTCAATTTTATTTCCTTGCTGGACCCAAACTATGCCGAAAAGGCATGGCTCCAGCGCGATGCCGGCGTGGAGCAGTTTGTCTCGGCTGAGCCGGACTTGGTGGTGATGAAGAGCAGCAACGCTGAGAAGTACGGCGGACCTATTGAAGCAATCAACATTCCCGTGGTGTATGTAGATTTTGAGACGCCCGAACAATACGCACGCGATTTGGACATCTTGGGCAAAATCTTTGGCAACACCCAGCGCGCCGAGGAGCTCGCGGCTTATTATCAAGGCAAGGTGGATGTTATCAATGCAGCGCTGCCGGCGGAGGTAACCCGCCCAAGCACGCTTATGCTCCAATATGCGCTCAAAGATGGCGCCGTAGCTTTTACCGTACCTCCGCTGAGTTGGATGCAAACCCGCCTGGTGGAGATGGCTTGCGGAACAGTGGCGTGGTCTGATGTGCAGCCTAGCTCTGGCTGGACAACAGTCACCATCGAGCAAATCGCCGCTTGGGATCCCGATGTGATTTTGATTGTGGCTTATAACAATGACCCGAGTGCTATTGTAGGCTCGCTCAAAGAGGACGCCCAGTGGAAAACGCTGCGCGCTGTCCAAAACGGCAAGTTGTACGGTTTCCCCAAGGACCTTTATAGCTGGGATCAGCCGGATACGCGCTGGGTATTAGGGTTGCAGTGGCTCGCGACGGTGCTGTACCCAGAGCGACTCAAGCCAGAAAACTTGATGCCGGCAGTGCAGGAATTCTATCAATTCGCTTATGGCATAGATTCAGCCACATTCGAAGCCCAAATCAAGCCCGCGCTGCAAGGGGATCTACCTTGAGTGAAAGTACACTCCTTGAGAGCACAGAAATTGCTGCAACCAAACGCAGCTGGATTTGGTGGGCACTAAGCATTGGACTGGTGCTGATTTTTTTGGTTTCGCTCTTTTTGGGGCGCTACCCGCAAGCCGGCTTGGTACGGCTTGCGCAGCTGCGCGAGAACGAGCTTGCCAGGCTGCTGGTTTTCAACGTGCGCCTGCCGCGCCTGCTTACGGCGCTGCTGCTGGGGATGGTGATGGCTTCTGCAGGCACCGTATTCCAGATGATTTTTGCTAACCCCTTGGTGGAGCCTGGCTTTTTGGGTGTCTCCCAAGGGGCAGCCTTTGGCGCAGCGCTTGGCATCGTATTTTTAGGTGCGACCTCGATGGCAGTGCAAGGGTTTGCGATTGTGTTTGCCTTTTTGGGGCTGGGCTTCTCTTATCTGCTCGCGCGCCGCATGCATATTGGCGATTGGCTGCTGCGCTTGGTACTGGCTGGGATTGCGGTTTCAGCGCTGTTTTCGGCTGGTGTGGGCATCATCAAATTTATGGCTGATCCCATGCGGCAGCTTCCAGAAATCACTTTTTGGATGTTAGGCGGCTTGGCGAGCATAACTTGGGCGAAGTTCCTTTCCATTCTCCCGGCTTGCTTAGTGGGTCTAGTAATTATGTTTGTCTTCCGCTGGCGGTTGAACCTGTTGGCTTTAGAGGAGACGACTGCGTTTTCACTCGGCGCCGCGCCGCGCCGCGAGCGCTTGCTGCTCATGACGGCAGCGGTGTTGGCAACGGCAGCTGTCATTTCCGTTGCGGGCATTGTCAGCTGGGTAGGGTTGATCATGCCGCACATTGCCCGCGGGCTGTTTGGCTCAGATACGCGCCGCAGCCTGCCGGCTGCGATGCTTTTAGGCGGGATCTTTGCCATTTTATGCGATGACTTAGCCCGCCTCTTGATTATCGGCGAGATTCCTCTAGGTATTTTGACTTCCCTTTTAGGCGCGCTGATCTTTGTGATTCTGATGGCGCGGCGCAGACAGGCGGTGCCAGCATGAGCAACACACTCCTCAGCTTTGAAGACGTCACGTTTGGTTATTCCCGCAAACGTCTCATTTTCTCGGGTTTGAATTATGCGTTGGAAAAAGGGAGTTTGGCTGTGCTTCTGGGGCCCAATGGCGCCGGAAAGACGACGCTACTTTATATGGCTTTGGGGTGGCTCTTGCCGATAGCTGGCAAGGTGAGCTTGGGCGGCAAATTGCTGCAAACTTACCGCCGCGGGGAGCTCGGCCGGCGGATTTCGCTTGTCCCTCAGGCTGAGCATTTACCCTACACCTACTCCGTATTGGAGTATGTGCAATTTGGGCGTGCGCCGCATCTGGCACTAGTTGAAATGCCTGGCAAGAAAGACCATCACGTGGCGCGGGAAGCGCTGGCACGCGCTGGAATTTCTGCGCTTGCTGATGCGCCTATGGATAAGCTGAGCAGCGGCGAGCGGCAGTTAGCTGTGGTGGCACGCGCGTTGGCGCAGGAGCCGGAGATCTTGCTGCTGGATGAACCCACGGCGCACTTAGACCTGGGCAACCAATACCGTTTGCTGCAGACGCTGAAGGAGCTGAATCGTGCCGGCGTTACTATCCTCATGACTACGCACGACCCGCAGATTGCCTTAGCCATCAGCACACAAACCGTTCTGGTGGAGGGCAACGGCAAAGTGCGCGTGGGTGCAGCGGAGCAGATTATCACCTCCGAAACGCTCACACATCTGTATCATCTGCCAGCCGGCGCCATCGAAATCCGCCCTAACCGGTCAGGCATCTGGCTGCGGCAGCTTTAAAGCATACTCCATCGTATAAAAATACAGACAGGAGAATGCTCTTGCCTAACTTTGATCTATAATGGCTATTTTCTGAGCAGCTGCATAAACTCAGCAGTGGTAATGCTCTGAGCTAACGCCTGGCTGAAATCCTGATGGGCGTCGACAGCATTCTGGACTAGGACCGCCAGGCTGGCATCTCCCAAGAGGATCGCGCCCGCCAGCTTGCCTTCGTGGAAAACGAAGCTGGCATAGTTTTCATCGGTTTGCTGGGTTAAAACTTTATCGCCTTCCTGCGCGGTAATCTGCCCGATGCTAAAAAGGTCAATGCCCAGCACTTTGAGCCTGGCATAAGGGGGATTCTCATTAAAGATTTTTTCATCCTAGTCTCAAGAATTTACTCTTCTCATCCGATGTTTTCCACAGCCAGTAGAAGCTTAGGAAAAAAATAACCCCCTGTATCAACTGATATAATTTCTCCACCTGACGAATCGGTGATTATTTTGTTTTGAGGAGATCATTATGCCACGAGAGGCAATTAGTACGCTATGGTTGATGGGTGGATACTTTGTGCTCATCCTGCTGATGGGGATTTTTGTGACGCGCATCCAAAAAATGCGTGGAATTAAAACACAGCCAGCCATCTTGGGCGCGCTCTTTTGGACGATCGGGATGATTGCCTATGCCATTTTGGGGCGGAATGAAATGTCTGATCCTCTGATGTTTATCGCTATCAGCGCTGTCATCCCGCTGGTCTATCTTGTCATCGTGTTAGTGGCACTGCTTTCGCGCAAGTATCACTGGAAGAATGATACTGATCCAAAAATTGCTGTGCGTTACCTGATAGTGTTTCTTGTGCTTATCATGGTTTACGCTGTCGGGCTGGTGCTAGTCTGAACAGATTGTGTTTTTGGTTTCCCTGTGCATTTCCTTTAGTATAAACAGCCTAAAGAGGGAAGCTTGCAGCTCGCATTATTTTCAGAGGGTATAATGGAGCCTTGAAATTATGCTTTTGGAGAACATTGATGACAACTGAAGAAATTGCACAGCCTAAAAGTAATGTTGTTGATTGGCTACTGCGGGTTGTGAAAGGCGTTTTAGTAGGGGTTGGCTTTATTACCCCGGGGCTTTCCGGCGGCGTTTTGGCAGTGGTCTTTGGCGTTTACGAGCCGTTGATGCGCTGGCTGGGCAACCTGCGTGAAAAATTCCTGCAAAACTTAGTCTACTTTATCCCCGTAGGCATCGGCGGAGCGCTGGGCGTAGTGGCTTTTTCCGCGGTGGTCGACTGGGCATTTGGGCATTATGCTGCGCAGTTTACCTGGCTGTTCATTGGCTTTATTAGCGGCACATTTCCCTCGCTGCTGAAGACCTCTGGCAAAGAGGGCCGCAAGCCCTGGCACTGGGCGCTTTTGGCCGTGATGGCAGCCCTAACGGTGTTTGCCATGCGCACCCTAGAAAACAGCAGCTTTTCGCAGCTCACACCCAGCTTTATCAACTGGCTGCTGAGCGGCTTTTTGATGGGCTTGGGCGCCGTCGTACCGGGGATGAGCCCTTCCAACTTCCTGATTTACTTTGGGCTGTATGACAAAATGGCAGCCGGCATCAGCCACCTGGATTTCGGGGTGATCATCCCGATTCTCATTGGCGGCGTTTTGTGCGTATTGATATTTGCGCGTTTGGTCTCGTTGCTATTCAAGAAGCATTATGCTGTCATGTATCATCTCATCTTGGGCATTGTGGTAGGCTCGACGATTGCGATCATCCCACGAGGCGTTACGGGTGCAGGTGTGATAGCCATGTGTGCGCTGCTTTTTGTGGTGGGTGCGGTGATCTCTTACCTGCTGGCTAAGCTGGACGAGAAATACGCCCGAGAGCCGGCTTTCTAAACTAAATCGATTTTTATTTTTTAGCGCTCAGCTGTAAAGCTGGGCGCTTATTGATATGTTGCCCCCTGTTAGAAGGACAATTGTTGCAGAATTTGTTGAGGCAATTTCTCCATTCTGCCCAATTATCCATTAAAATTAGGTTATGTTGAGAAGAGGTATATGATGCAGCGAGATTTAGATAAAGCCGATTGGGCCGTTGGACTGATGCAAAACCGTCAGTCTGTGCGCCGATTTAAGGACGACCCTATTCCAGAGGAAATTTTATATGAAGTGCTTGCTGCAGGCATTAATAGCGCGACGGGCGGGAACCTGCAACCTTACTCCATCATTGTGGAACGAAGCCGCATCCAGAGTCAGCAGCTCAGCAAGCTGTGCGGGGATCAGCCTTTTATCGCCCAAGCACCTGTGAACCTCATCTTTTGTTTGGATTGGCATAAACTAGCTGTCTATAGCCGCGCTAATGATGCACCTTTCACCTGCAATAAAAGCTTCCGGCACTATTCCATCGCCATGGATGACCTAGTGTGCGCTGCGCAGAGCATTGAAACCGCAGCCTGGCTGTATGGCATTGGTTCCTGCTATGTGGGCACGATTATCGACAACATTCCTGCAGTGGCGCGTATGTACAAAATGCCCAACCTGGTGGCGCCCATGCTGCTGCTCAGCCTGGGTTACCCCAAGAGCCTGAGCACCCGACGTAAGAAGCTGGACTATGATATGGTTGTTTTCAACAGCAGCTACCCCAACCTCACTCAAGAAAAAATCTGTTCCGCTTACGATGAAAAATATGCCGGCATGCGTATGACCCTCCCCGCTGACCCACAAAAGCGCGAGGAGTTATTGGCAGAGTTCCGCCGAGCCCTGCTCACCACGTATCCAGAAGAGCAATGCGATCAAATCCTTGCCAGAGTAGAGAAACTTGGTTATATCCGCGAAATCCAGCGCCGCTTTGGGCTGCACTACCACGCTGCCGATATGCTCACGCCGGACGTACTCGAGGGCTTGGCTGAACAGGGCATTTATCCCTGCTATGGCTTGATGGAACAGTAGGTGCATCGTGGCGGCAGCTACGCCTGTTGGGGAGACAAAATTTATTGTTCCCTCACTGCCTATGTATGGCGAAAGCATCATTCCGTTCGACACGGCTTTTTAGGGTAATTCACTTATATGTGATCATACGGGGACAATTCTTGCTATGGCAGATGATATTTCAGATGTGGCATTATGTTACACTTGCTCAACAGTTAATTTTCAACAGATAAAAATGATAGATTTTTGCGACTATGGCGTGAATCAAATCAAGGCTTATCTTACTCGGGAAGTGAAAATATGAACGGAAAAACAATCGTCAAGGTTATAGATCTCAAGAAAAACTATGGCCCAATCGAAGCAGTTCGTGGCATCTCATTTTCAATAAATGAGGGGGAGTTTGTTTCACTCCTAGGTCCAAATGGGAGCGGCAAGACAACTACGGTTAGTATGATGTGCACCATTTTGAATATCGACTCAGGCAGTGTTGAAATTGACGGACTTACAGTAGGTAAAAATGATGAAGCGATCAGAAGACTGCTTGGCGTGGTTTTCCAAAACAACCGTTTGGATTCAATTCTTACGGTAAAAGAGAATCTTACGGTTAGAGGAAGATTATATGGTTTGCCAAATAAGATCCTTAAAGACCGCATTGACCACTTGCTTTCGGTTACAGGCGCTTCCGAGCTTATCAATAGGAAGTATGGGACACTCTCAGGCGGGGAAAAGCGGAAGGTTGATATTGCCAGGGCTCTTTTACATTCACCTAAAATATTGATTCTCGATGAACCAACCACTGGATTGGATCCTGAAAGCAGGTTGAAAATCTGGCAAATGATTACAGATCTTCGGAAGCACGAAAATGTGACGATTCTGCTAACGACCCATTATCTTAAAGAAACGAATGCCTCAGACAATGTTATTGTATTGAAGGAGGGGCTTATTCAAATTATCGGTACACCGAGCGACATCAAAGAAGCCTATAGTCAGAACCTCCTCATCATCCGCCCCACAAATCTTGATGAGCTACAGGACCGGCTCAAAAAACAAAACATAAGTTTTGAAATCAACAATGAGGCTGTAATAATCCCGATACAGAACACCAAAGATTCTATTCCCATCATAAATCTCAGTCAAGATTTGATTGAATCCTATGAAGTGAAGCAAGGATCAATGGATGAAGCTTTCATGAGTGTCTTACATAAGGAGTAAAAATGCTTGCCCTAGTTAATCGGAACTTAAAAATATTTTTTAAAGATAAAACAATATTGCTTTTCTCATTGCTAGGCGTGTTAATTGTATTGGGCTTATATGTTTTATTTTTAGGAAATGTAGCCTTTAAAGAATTTGAAGATATTCCAGGAACTAACTTCCTTATCGCGACGTGGGTGATGTCCAGTATCATTGCGATGATCCCTATTAATTCATCCTTAGGATCGCTTTCCACAATGCTGGTTGATAAGGAGAAAGGAACTTATGATGATCTAATCTTAACTTCTATATCGCGTACTCAAATTATTGGGGGGTATGTGTTAAGTACTTTTATTGTGACATTTAGCCTATCGATAATTGCCCTAATCTTTACTGAAGTTTATATTAGAATTATTGGTGGACCCCTTCTATCCCTTCAGGGGGTAGGTGAAATCACACTCTTGATTGTGCTCAATACATTAATTGCTACATTGACACTTTTTTGTGTTTCATTATTCTTCAAAAACCTCAATGCCTATTCGCTATTCAATACTATTCTGAGCACCCTTATTGGATTTCTAACGGGAACGCTTGTCATAATAGGCGAATTACCGGCCGCCTTTCAGGTGGTTGTCAAAATTTTTCCATTTTCTCATTCTGCTTCCCTTTTTAGAAAAATGATGATGGAGGAACCCATTCGGATCGTCTTTTTAGGGGCAGATTCAAGCGTTATCAATAATTTCCGAAAAATAATGGGAATAGACTTTTATATGAATGGGGAACCCATTTCTCCTTATACAAGCATTTTGTACTTGGCGATCTTTGGTCTCATTAGCTTTATCATTAGTTATGTTAGGTTGCAAAAGAAACAAGGATAACAATAGAATCTCCTCAGTTCTATAATACAGCTAGTGGTTTTTATGATTGTCAAAGAAGTGCAAGCCAAAAGCATTCTTTCCAAGTCGCAGGTGTTCCCCTACACGATCAACGCCTATACCGGCTGCGAGCACGCTTGCAGCTATTGCTACGCCCGCTTTATGCGCCGCTTTAGCGGGCATAAAGAAGCCTGGGGAGAATTTGTGGACGTCAAGGTTAATGCCCCCCAGCTGTTGGCTAAGGAGATTCAGCATAATTCACCTGCCCGCGTGTGGGTCAGCGGGGTGTGTGACCCCTACCAACCCTTGGAAGCCCAATACCGCCTTACCCGCCAGTGCCTGGAGATTCTAACCGCCGCCCATTGGCCCGTCACAGTGCAGACCAAGTCGCCCCTAGTGACGCGCGATATCGACATCCTGCGTGCGGGCGAGGGTGTGGAAGTGGGGCTGAGCATTGGCACAGCTGATGAGCATATCCGGCAAATTTTTGAGCCGCATGCGCCCTCTATCCCCAGCCGTATCCAAGCACTTCAGGCGCTGCACGCGGCGGGCGTTCACACATTCGTGATGATTGCGCCTTTACTGCCTGGCGCGGAAGACTTGCCGGAGCTGCTGGCTGGCAATGCTGACGAGGTGCTGGTAGACCGTATGAACTATCACTATGCGGATTGGGTCTACCGCAAGTATGGCTTGGAGCGCTACCTCACGGAGGGGTACTTCGAGACTGTTTCCGCACTGCTTAGAAACCAGCTGAGCCCGAGCATCGATGTGGAGATCGTCACTTAGGCGGGGTTATCTTTCCAGCTGACTGCAGCGGTAAAGGCTTCTGTACTTTGGGTCAGGTTCTGACCAGCGAGGGCAAAAGCGTCAGGCTGCCCGTCTAGAGGAGCTACCTTCACGCTAACCTCATTTTCGGGGTGAACCTCGCGGTCATAATTGATTTGCAGCGCCTCGAGCTGATGACTATGATGCCAATCTATGGGGAAAGCATCGCAGACCCACTCGATGTAACGCGCGTTATTGACATGCCCGACTACGTCTATGGCTGAGTAGCCGGCACGCAAGCGCAGCCTTTCCTCGCCGTTCGCAGGCGAAGTGAGCTTTTCCAGCGGCTCATCTAAAGCATGGCGGCTGGGGTTTTGCGGCAAGTTCAGCTGTAAGGCGGAAGGCGGCACCAGCCGGCGGGTCTGCATGTTCATCATCAGCCACGCCGAAGTGGCGGCGGTGAGCAGGTCACCCTGCGCACTGAGGATTTCGTAATCGCGGATGAAGAACAGCTTCTGCTGGATGGTCTTGGGCCAGGTGCGGATGGTGACCTGCTCCTCCACCCGCGGAAAGCGGAAAAATTGGAGCTTGATGCGTGAAAGCACCCACACTAGCCCTTGGTCGAGCAGGGCTTGGTAGCCCTTGCCTAAAAGGTCGATGTGCGCATTGGCGGCTGCGGTCATGTGCTGCAGAAACGCAGAAGGTTTCCAATGCAGGTTGGCATCGCATTCATACCCCGGTATGGTTAAAATTTCTTCATAAGTGGATTGGTCTTCGCTTAACATCTCTTTCCTAACCGGATTAAACTGCACAAATAATAACCCAAGCTGTTCAAAATGGCGAGGGTTTGTACTTGTCTGGTCTCTGTTCTTGCATGGTACCCTAAAGGTAGGCTGCGCACTCGGAGACCGGCGAGAACGACCAGCTGTTCTTGCAGGGTCTCCTGACCCAGCAAGGCATTTGACCTTTAGGTCTCAAAGAGGGAGACCTGCGGTCAAAACCGCTCGCACGGTACCCTACGGGCAGGCTGTGCACTCGGAGACCGGCGAGAACAAATTATTTCATTACAGCAGCTCAGCGCCAGCGGTTGTCATTTTCTGCCGGGCTGACGCACCGCCAGCAGGAGTCACCGGCCGGGTTCCGGCGGCAATCACGCTTACGGCAAAGCCCTCGGCGCGCGCATCCAGCACGGTAGCCAAGACGCACACATCCTCGGCTAAGCCGCCAACGATGAGCCGCCGGATGCCAGCTTTGCGCAGGTGTACGGCTAAGCCGGTCTGATCAAAGGCGGAGTTTTGGTCTTGGTCGAAGCGCGTACCCTTGGTGATGATCTCCGCCTCTGGCGGTTTATGCAGCCCAGGGTGGAAAGCGGCGCCTGGGGTATCTTGCAGGCAATGCACTGGCCAAGGACCGCCTTCCTCAGCAAAGCTGGGGTGATGCTTGGGGTGCCAATCGCGGCTTAGGTAGACCGGGATGCCGGCTTGGCTGGCGGCGTCGATCCATTGGTTGAGCACCGGCACTACCTGGTCGCCCTCCGCAATGGGTAAAGCGCCGCCTGGGCAGAAATCCACCTGCACGTCAATGATTAAAAGGGCATCCCCGGATTGAAATGAAAAAACTTGTTCAATCATCATTCTCCTCCAAATGCTGTTGGGTTTCCTGTTGATATTCCTGGAGTGCTGGGGATATCATCACGGGATAAGGCTCTGCAGCTTTCTCGAGCGCCAGCAGTGCTTGTGGCAGCCGGGCGAGCTGCTCCCGTGCGTATGCCTGCGCCTGCGGCAAGCTCACCTCGGCGGCTTGCAGGCTGTACCCTCCGCGCATGACAGGCACGAGCAGCGGTCGGCCGGGGAGAGACTCCTCGGCGCGGGCGATAGTATCGCCCACATCCTGGCTGCCTTGCGCCTGGCGGAAAACTTGTTTGCGGCCGGCGATCACAGTGCGGACGGGGGAGAGCTTTACGCGCCCTCTGCCGGCATATTCGGTAAGCTTGTAGGCAATATCTAAGCTGGGGACGTCACTCGAGACGCCCATTGCCGTCCCGACGCCAAAGCCGTCAATCGGCGCACCAGCTGCCATCAGCTTCTGGATTTTGTATTCATCCAGCCCGCCGCTGGCAAAGATTTGCACCTGCTGCAAGCCAGCGTCATCCAGCATTTGACGTGCCTGGCGGGAAAGGACGACGAGGTCGCCCGAATCGATGCGGATACCGGCTACCTGGAAGTCCGAACCCAGCTCGTGAGCCAGTTCGATGACGTGTTGCACCCCCTTCAGGCTGCCGTAGGTATCGGCGAGCAAGAAGGTCTTAGGATAAAGCTGCGTGAAAGCGCGGAAGGCTTCCAACTCGGAGGCGTGAGCCTGTACATAGGAGTGCGCCATGGTGCCGGAGACAGCGATACCATACTCCCTGCCGGCTAAGACGTTCGAGGTGGCATTGATCCCGCCGATGAAGAAGGCGCGGGCGCCTTTTACAGCCGCGTCCACACCATGAATGCGGCGAGCGCCAAAATCAACTACGGCGCGCCCGCCGGCAGCCTGAACCACGCGCTGGGCTTTGGTTGCCAGCAGCGTTTGGATGTGGATCTGGTTCATCAGGTACGTCTCAATGAATTGACACTCCGGAAGAGGTGCAACTACCTCAAGGATAGGCTCATCGGCAAAAAAAGGTGTGCCCTCGGGGAGAGCATAAACTTCGCCCGTAAAGCGGAAATTCCGTAAAATCTCCACGAATTCAGGCTTGAAGAGGGGCAGGGTGGAGAGGTAATCCAGCGCTGCCTGGTCAAAACGCAAATTCTCGAGGTAATCCAGCACCGTGCTCAAGCCCGCTGCCAACAGGAAGTTGCGCTCCTGGGGCAGCCTGCCGACGGATAGCGTGAAAACGGCTTGGTCTAGCATATCTTCAGCGTAATACGCCTGCATCATGGTCAGCTCGTAAAGGTCCGTGAAGAGCGCCTGACGGGCGTATTCCTCCCGCAGGTGAATGATTTCGGGCAGGAGCTGCGCATAGATTTGGTAGTCATTTTGCCCAAAGAGCACAAAGCGCACGCGTTGCACGGCTGAGAGCTGCTCAGCCTCATTTAACACAGTGTGGATAGCAATACGGGCGGCTTCAGAAAAGGGATAGCCAAAAATGCCCGTAGAGATTGCGGGGAATGCGACGGATGTCAGACCTTCTTTTTCAGCTAAACGCAAGGCGTTGCGATAACACGCCGAGAGCAGCGTTTCCGCTGGAGTGTCCACGCCGTATATAGGCCCTAAACAATGGATGACCGCACGGTTCGGCAAATTGAAGGCTGGTGTCATGACAGCCTGCCCAGGCTGGATGGGCGCAAGCGGCTGGCAAGCTTCAGCTAAGCGCGGGCCAGCCGCGCGATGAATAGCACCCGCCACCCCGCCTCCGGGCAGCAGCTCGGCATTGGCAGCATTGACCACGGCGTCCATATCCGGTTGGCGGGTGATATCGCCTTGCACGCATTCAATTTGAAGATGCTTATAGTGTACAACCAGCATACGCAAAGCCTCCTGTTTCGTCTCAAAAATCGCACTGGTGGGATTATACCCTGTAGAGAGAGGCTTAACAGTGAAAAATGTTAAATAATTTAACTCAGGATATTAGCGGGAAACTAATCCATTAAACTCCTAAGATATAATATTTATAAAGATTACTCAATAGGAGTGCGTATGTCTGTAAAGCACATCGATAATATTCCCAGCGAGGCAGTCCCGAATGCCATTGGTGTGAGCAAGCAAGTGCTGATTTCGGCTGAAGAGGCACCCCATTTTGCTATGCGCTGCTTCACCATTCAGCCGGGCGGCAAAATGCCGCTGCACACCAACACTGTGGAGCATGAGCAGTATGTGCTCAGCGGGAAAGCCAAGGTTACGCTCGGCGAGGCGCACTATGAAGTGGGGGCGGGGAATGTGGTCTTTATCCCAGCCGGCATGCCACATGCCTATGCCACCATCGGTGAAGAGCCTTTCCGCTTCTTGTGCTCGATCCCGAACTTGGAAGACCGCACGACGTATCTATAAGCGTTAGCAACTTCAGGCAATCACATACAAAAATAAATCCTCATCAAAGGGGATATTTCACCATAGATAGCGCAGTATACAGTGCTAATCTCAATTCTGTGCTATGTGTTGTGTGGATTTTTGGTAAATTCCCCTGAAGAGAGTACAATAACGACCAGCTTTACGCAGAATGGGCTCGCCCATTCAGAAAGAACAGGTCACTTTAAATGTTTGATCAATTTTCACCCTTGGTGAATGTATTGCTGCTCAGTCTGGTTGCCAGCATGGGCACAGCATTAGGAGGAGCTCTGGCAATTATTCGCCGGCCGGGCAGACGGGCTTATGGCTTTATGATGGGCATCGCAGCCGGCGTGATGATTTGTCTGGCCTTTATGGAGCTGGTCAACGAAGCCTGGGAGCTGGGCGGTCCGACGGCTGCTACTCTTGGTTTCGGCATCGGCGCGGTCTTTATGCTCGTGCTTGATTATCTTGCCCCGCATTTGCGCTTTGGCGAAATAGAGTACCATGGCCATCATCCGGAAGATGAATTTGCGGTTAGCGATGATTCTTCTCTGCATCCTTCTCGGGTTAGAAGGCGCCGACGACGCGGGCTAAATTGGGGCAATCATGAAGGCGTGCCAGTGGATACGAAGCTGATCAGCTCGGGACTGCTCTTGGCGATTGGAATCTCGCTGCACAACTTGCCGGAAGGCATTTCGGTGGGCGCCGGCTACATGCACAACCCACAGTTTGGCTTGTTCATTGCCATGGCGATCATGCTGCACAACATCCCCGAGGGTTTGGCTACAGCACTGCCACTTTCTAAAGGCGGAGCCAAGCGCGGTTATGCTTTAGGCATAGCCGTCCTTTCCGGTTTGGCAGAGCCATTAGGTGCTGTGCTCGCCAGCTTGTTCCTGGGCAGCTTTCAAAACCTAATCCCGGGAGCTTTGGCTTTTGCCGGCGGAGTGATGGTCTACATCACCCTGGATGAGCTGATTCCCTCGGCACGTGAATATGGCAGCGTACACTGGACTTCTTTGGGGATTATCGTCGGGTCAATCTTTGTCTTCTTACTCTCCGCTTGGATGGGTGTTTAGACAGCATCCCATTGACATAAGAATGCCAGAGACAAGAGAGCATTCCGCCACCGTGGCTGGAGTGGCTTGCTGAAGCTTGATTTAGAGCAAGTTTTTCTATTTTAGAGCGGGAGGGGGTCACTGATTTTCATTTCAAAAGCCCAAAATATTCTGGATATACCCTTTTTGGAAAGGCATAGATAAGCGAGCAGAGGTGCCCCTCTTAGAGCAGCTCTACTTCCAGTGGTGGTTGTGTTCTTAGGCTGGCGATTACTCAGATTGTAAGGTTGCAGTGACGCTCATCTCTTTTCCATCGCGCAAGATGGTGAGCTCCACCTTCTGACCAACTTCGGTCTTATTGAAGATGTAAGAGATTAGGTCTTCGTAGGTACGCACAGGGTGACTATCGATGGCAGTGATGACATCTCCAAAGATGATGACCCCGCGGTTGTAGCGGGTGTATTGCTGAGTCGTTTCTTTCAGCCCAGCCAGGTCCGCTGCTCCTCCGGGAGTAATGCGAGTGATCAACACGCCATGCGTGTTGGCATCCAAGCCCATTTCGGTAGCATAATTAGCCGTTAGGGTTATCCCGGAAAGGCCTAGGCTGGGGTGTTTATATCTTCCATCTTTGATTAGCACTGGCACAATGCGCTCCACAATGTGCGCTGGGATGGCGAAGGCGATGCCGGCGTTAGCGTTGGTTGTCGATTGAATCGCGGAAGTAACCCCGATGACCTCCCCAGAAGTATTGACCAGCACGCCGCCCGAATTGCCCGGGTTCACGGCGGCATCCGTCTGGATAATATCCGGGATGGTATATGTGCTGGACGAGAAGGGGTTGGAGCTATCTACCGTCAGGGAACGCGAGAGCGCACTGACGATTCCTTGCGTCATCGAGCCGGCGAGGCCGTAGGGGTTGCCAATCGCAATCACCAAGTCGCCTACTTTCACTGTCTGCGAATCGCCCAATCTCACTGGATGGAGCGTAAGTCCGGTGGGGTCGACTTTAATGACTGCTAAATCACTTTGCATATCGGTGCCAACCACCTCAGCAGTAGTGGTAGTGCCGTCAGAAAACGTGACGGTGATGTTATAAGCATTTTTAACCACGTGGTTGTTGGTCACAATGTGCCCCTGGGTATCCCATACAAAGCCGGAGCCTTGCGAAGAAACAGCACCAACATAAAACCCGTAGTTGTAAGTGCCTAAGACCTGGATATTTACCACCGATGGGTTGACGTTATCGTAAATGCTGCGGTAAATGCTTTGTACCTGATCGATCACCGTGCCATCGGTGAGCAAACTCCCACTGGCAGTGGGCGTGGCAGTTGCCGTTCCCGTTTGGGCAGAAACGCTAACCGGTGAAGTTCGCAGCAAAGCAACCGCGCCAACGATTAGGACCAAAACCACAAGAACACTCAAAAGAACATTCCTCTTTTTCATACCTTTTACTTCCTTTCAAGATGATTTTCTATCCTCTTTGAATATAAAGACATTTTAGGAGAGATTTATTTATTTTTTGTATATACATATCCGCCTAAGCTGAAAGAAGGCTATGGGAATGCTTAATTTTCGATGAGAAAGGGGAATGGCTGGGGCGCAGCAGGCTGGAATGGAGGTCATTTCTGATGTCGGTCATTTTTGCGTGAAGAGCCATGCGATCAATGCATTAACCTATCAGGGCGGGGTATAATTTTCGATACGCCAACAAAATAAGTAAAGGAGAGCTATGGCTGAACAACGCAAGAAATTAACGATTTCCGGTTTATTCAAGAAAGCAGCGGAAGGAAAGCCTATCACCTGGCTGACCTGCTATGACTACCCAACAGCCTATATGCAAGAGCAGGCTGGCGTAGACATGATTCTCGTCGGGGATAGCTTGGGCATGACCATGCTGGGCTACGATAGCACGCTGCCCGTTACCATGGATGACATGATCCGGCATACGTCTGCTGTGCGCCGCGGCGCGCCTAACACTTGGCTGATAGGCGATATGCCCTACATGAGCTATCAGCCTTCCGTTGAGACCGCCATCCGCAACGCAGGCCGCTTTATGGCTGAAGCCGGCTGTGACGCCATCAAGCTGGAAGGCGGTTCTGCGGTGTGTGATCGTGTGCGCGCGATTGCCGATGCAGGGATACCAGTGATTGGGCATTTGGGCCTCACACCCCAAAGTGCGAGTGCTTTAGGCGGCTTCCGCCTGCAAGGTAAGACTGCTGAGACAGCCAAGAAGATCATCGATGATGCCAAAGCACTCGAGCAAGCCGGCGCTTTTATGATATTGCTGGAAATGGTTCCGGACCGCGTCTGCAAGCTCGTAACCGAGCGGGCTGAAAACTGCCTGATTATGTCGCTTGGCTCAGGACCGCATGCGCATGGCCAGCTGCTCATCTACCACGATGCTTTTGGGCTTTACCCCAAGTTCAAGCCACGCATGGCGAAGGTCTTTGCCGATGCCGGTGCCGTCATTCGCAGCGGATTGGAAAGCTACGTGAAAGAAGTGAGCGAGAAAACCTTCCCTGCCCCTGAAAACTGGTTTGGCATGGCTGATGAGGAATATAATGAATTAATCGAACTGCTAGAGGAGGATCAATGAGCACGTATCGTGAGCTTCTCACTATCCCCAACTCCCAGCTTGATGCGATCAACGCGGTACTGCTCAGCCCACAGACTCGGGTAATCGACCAGTTCCTCGAAGTGGTTGCCCGCTATGGCACCCCTGAAGAGATTAACTGCAAGCATCGTGAATCCCGGCGCTACGAAGCGCTGTGTGAAAAGATCAAGCGCACAGCCCCTGGTCACTTGGATGACCTCAACTGGCTGATCGAGCAGCGCGATCGCAGGGCTTTTATTTCCATTGCGGATTACCGCAAGAAGGTATTGGGTGAAGCATTTAAAGATACTTGCTTTAAGGATGACTGCGCCGTCACGTTGGAGGTTTCGGCGTTGCAATACTTCCCTTGGGTGCGGGTCATGATGGAACAAGCGATTGCTAATCAAACGCTCATTCCAGGGCGCTTTATATCGGTGCGTAAGATGAAGGAATCCGAGCTCGATGGCGATCTGCCGGCGATTGTGGCAGCGATGGACATTATCGGCGCTTCGTTTGTAGAGACGCTGGACACCAAAGGCACCGATGGCTCCAACCCGCATTTAGGAGGGCCAGAGACCATCACCGGTTACTTTGGGGGGATTGGCGAGCCTAACCATTATGCGCTAAAGTGGCTGGATGAATTCCTGTATTACTATACTAATTACGGCGTGCAGCATGTGCTCAATTTTAATGCCGGCACCATCCTGCTGGCTTTCATGCTCTACAAGTTAGGCGTGGATATCCAGTTTAAGATTTCAGTGTACTTTGGGGCGGATAACCCCTACTCGGCACTGTGGATTATGACCATGGCTAAACTCTTCAGCCGTCCGGATGGCACTTCGCCCCTGATCGGGTTCAACTGGTCCAACTCCATTAATAATGAAACCATGGAGCTGACGGATGACTTCCGCAAGCAGCTGGGTTTTGAGCACGTTATCCGCTTCGAGCACCACATCACCGAGACGCAAAAGGGCATCGTCATCCAGCCTTACAACCGGCGGGATGAACTGCTGGAGATCGCGGACCATGTGGCTAATATCGCTGCCAAGCACGAAGGCGGCGACCTGGAGGTGGAGGCACAGCGGGCGCATCCTTCGGACATCCTGGATTACTTCCGGGATAAAGAGGAAGTCATTGCCAGCGGCGACTGGGAAGCGCTGCAGATTAACTTTTTGGATAAGGTGGCTGCCTGCAACACAACTGCCCGTGCCCTCACTGAGAGAGGTTTGAGCTTTATTGCTGCGCGCAACTTGCATAAGTAGATACTCTTGCTAATAGCACGTTCCGTTGGAACCAACCTGCTTAAATGACAGGTTGGTTTTTTTAATTAGGTCCAACAAACTGAATTGTGAGGGGATAAAAAATTTAGAAATTAGAGAGAGTTACTGTTGACAATGATTTAATTAGTGGGGTAGACTGAATTTATGGTCGGTTTATTGCTACCTATAAAAGGTAATCATTGTTTGCAGGTCTAATTGAAGGAGGAATATGGATAATGCATCAAATTTGACGGTGGACGAAATCAACCAAAACTCAAAAAATTGGCTTTTACGCAATGAGCCAAGGTTATTCATTCTAAGCTTGCTCGGTCAAATTTTAGGTTTGGCTCTAATTAGCTATGGTCTTTCGTTTTAATAAACAAACGATTTAAATTTTTGGCAACGTTATGTGATTTTAGCTGTTTCTGCATTGATCATAGGGATTGCTACGACTCCTCGACCTGGACCCAATGATAAAAATCAGAAGGTTAAAGCTAACGCTCGCCTTTGCGGGGGTGCTGGCTAAATTTGTATTTTCAACGATTATATATTAGGAAAACCCAAACATTAATGCTATACTAAAAACAGAAGATAGAAAAAGACTCAATAATGAATCCTAGTCTCAAGAATTTAGTGCAACGCATGAGGAGATAAAATCCGAACGATAAGAAATAAAACAGCCGCCTAAATATAGCATTAATTAAAGTACGGAAACTCACTTGTTTAAATATAACCTCTATATTGAAAGGAGTATAAGCAGTGCAACAACAACTCATAACCAAGAATAATGTCTTTTCAAATAAACGCAATGTAGAACAGCCCGAATTTACAAGTATTGATGGGTTGTCGATAAATAGACGACAAAAAATGGATGGTTTGTCATTAATGAGGAAAATTGATGCAAATTCAATCCCGCTTGTTTTTTTTGACCCACAATATCGCTCAATATTGGATAAGCAGAATTATGGAAATGAGGGTGAAAGTAGAGGAAAGAGACAATTAGAATTACCCCAAATGACAGAAGATGTTATTGTCAGTTTCATTAAGGAAATTGAACGTATTTTAATACCTACAGGTCATTTAATGTTGTGGGTTGATAAATATATTCTTTGCTCTGGGTTTAGCAATTTTGTTGTTGGTACTCAGTTTGAAGTGGTGGATTTAATTACCTGGAATAAAAACCGCATGGGAATGGGTTATCGGACACGCAGGTTTAGTGAATACTTAATTATTTTTCAAAAACCTCCAAAAATGGCAAAAGGTGTTTGGCAAATTCATGATATTCCAGATGTTTGGACAGAGAAAGTAGATAATGGCAATTACAATCATATACATGCCAAGCCAGTAGAACTTCAAAAAAGATTGATTGAAGCGGTTACAAATAATGGCGATATTGTTGTTGACCCTGCTGCCGGAGGCTACTCGGTTATGAAATCTGCACTAAAAGCAGGCCGTCAGTTTTTAGGTTGTGATATTTTAGGATAAATGGCAAAAATAAGGGATGCAAAAGGTAGAAGGAAGAATCAATCTCCAAGCGGTTACTCTCGTTTGTTTGGTAATGTCGCGTTAGGAAATTTACTAAGCAAGGTTCACGCTGCAGTAATTTCTTCTGGAAATGAACTGGAGAGATTGATCCTGGAACGCTGTCAAAGAATTAATGATTTTGACAATTTTGTTACAGATTTAGACAATAGGTCCCCCGGAATTTTTGTTGCAACAAAAAGGCAAATTAAAAAATCGAAAAAAGTGGAAACAAGATTTGAGCCAGATCTATTAGCGTTTGATCTAGTACATCGTATATGCTATGTTATAGAAGTTAAGGACGGGGATCAATTTGATACTAAAAAGTCTGAGGGGGAAAGAAATACACTTCATTCATTTACGTCTGATGTTGCTAGCGTATTACCTTTTTCATTCAAAATATATATGTGTTCTTTCAATGCCCCGAGTAAGGAAGCCATTTATCATGGCTTAAAGCATAAATTTCCTTTAGATGAACTAATGACCGGAAAAGAATTATGTGATTTACTTGGAATAGATTACGATGAAATACTTGATATTAGGAAGCAAGATCAAGAGGATAATATTGATTATTTTGTTGAAAGTCTTAAAAATATACCTGAAATTCTAAATAGATGGGGGCATAAATAACTTAGGTATGCAAGTAGTCTGAGTTTCTATTTCAAGTATCACCTCTAACCTCATAACTGATGAACCAACCAACATCGCAGCACACTTCTTAATGGGTATATTTCTAGGCGATGCGCTATTTGAAAAGTGACTCAGATAGCTGATTTGACGAGAAGTAAAAATCCGATTAATATCATCCCAATGGAAGACCCCTCCAAGAAAGAGAACAAATTCCAACGTTTCTGGAAGAATTTCACCAACGAAATCCGCTGGCTGCTGCCCGGAACAGGTTATAAGCGTTGGATTTTGCTGACCATCCTAGGCGCTATGCTGCTCGGGCTGGGCTTAGCGGTGATTGAACTGGACTATTACCACACCATCACCAACCCAAAGATGGTGCCCATCCTCGCATTTCTCTCGCTGCGCTGGCTGGATCGTCCGGTACGTTTTGTTATTTTTGGGGGCATTGGCATCTTGCTGATTTTGGTGGGCATATGGGGAGCTAACCATGCCCTACTCAAACCATTCGAAAAGTCGGGCAAGCCGCTGCTGGATACGATTCACTCTTACCGCCGGCGGGAGCGCGGCATCAACGTAGTGGTGATTGGCGGCGGACATGGCCAGGCGACGCTGTTACGCGGTCTCAAGGAATTTACGCATAATATCACAGCAATTGTTACCGTTGCGGATAGCGGCGGCTCCTCGGGGAATTTGCGCCGGGATTTTGGCGTCTTGCCGCCGGGAGATATTCGCAATTGCTTGGCTGCTCTAAGCAGTGACGAAGCTTTGCTCTCCCAAGTATTTCAGTACCGTTTTAAATCTGGCACTGGCTTGGAAGGTCACTCCTTAGGAAATCTGCTAATCACAGCGCTTGGAGAGATTACCGGTAGTTTCGAGGACGCCGTGATGGAATCTGGCAAAGTTTTGGCGATCTACGGGCAAGTGCTGCCATCCACGCTAACTAATGTGCAACTGGTGGGCGAGCTGGAAGACCCGGAGACGGGAGAGATTCGGCGGATTGTTGGCGAGTCCGAGCTGACCAATACGCCTGGGCGGATTCATCGGGTTTGGCTTGATCCAGCTAACACGCCTGCTTATCCTCCAGCAATCTCTGCCATCCTCAATGCTGACCTTATCCTCATTGGTCCGGGGAGCTTGTTTACTAGTCTGCTGCCAAATTTATTGGTAGGCGGCTTGGCTGATGCAATTCAATCTAGCCGTGCCGAAAAATACTTCATCTGCAACGTGGCGACCGAGCGCGGTGAAACCGAAGGCTTCAACGCCTCCGACCACCTCAAGGTTCTCGAACAGCACTTGGGGCGGGATTTGTTCGATTTGGTCATCTGCAACCGGAATTTCCGCGGTAAGTTGAGCGCTGATGTGGAATGGGTGGTGGCTGATATGGCGCTGCATGAGAATTACAAAGTGTACGAAGCCGATCTAATCGACGAGACCTACCCTTGGCGGCATGATTCACTGAAGTTAGCCAAAGCAATCCTCAATTTGTTTGAAGAACGCACCGGTCCACTGCTCTAAGGCCAGCATCCCAGAAGCGGTCATCAACCTAATTGTTTTCAGATTCCCTAAAAATATGCGGGGGTACCCTTAATATCTAAAAATCCACTCACCGTCTTTTCTATCATCCTCTAATGATGAGGGTGTTGAAAAACATTGGTTAACCGATTTCATCCAAATTTTTCAAAGTTAAG
>DMCS01000068.1 GCA_003445715.1 Candidatus Mesolinea sp.
TTGAGCCGCAAGCTAAACTGATAAAGCTCGGCTTTGTCTGCTTCCAGATAGTAAAGCGAAGGGTCCGGCGGTGGGGAATAAGCCAGCTGCGAGAAGCGCAAACTACCGAAATCAAGCTGGGAAGCAGCGCTGTTGCGCCCATCAACGTAGGGGTAAGGGTCGTCACAGCTGACCAAACCCGTCACGTTAGAAGCTAAGCAATGCATGGTGTGTCCGTCTTCAAATAATACAAATAGTTCATCGCCACTGCCGGCAGCTGCCACTGCGTTAGAGAGATCTACGGTCATATCTTCAAAATAAGAATCCGGTGGTGTGGTGTAGTTCATGCTCACGCCGCGGTAAATCCACAGTGCGTTTTTAGCTGGATCAAGCACAAAAAGCCGTCCGGAATCATAAAACGCACTTTGCACTTTGCCCCAGCCAGAATCGGGTGGCAGCAAGCTGATGGCAACCGGTCCTTTCTTGGGCTGGCAAAACAATCCGTGACCTTCGGCATCCAGCGCAAATAAAGGCGCCTTGGCAGCATTGCTAATTGGCACAGACATGACTTCGACTAATTTGCCAACCTGAATACCATCAACCGTGCCGGGCGCACACTTGAAATCCAAGTCTAAGTTGTAAACCGATGCAGATGGGGACATATGCAGCACAGCTCCGGAAGCCTGATCGAGCAGGTAAAGGTCGCTCCCAATGCTCACCAAGCGGCTAATTTGCAAGCTGGGCAGCTGAGAAGCCGCATAAGCTGGCTTGTAATGCAAACGGAAAGCACCGTCCAACCGATCCAGTGCGTTTTGTGCCTGCACCCGTAAAGCGCGCAGTTCGTTAGATTGGCGATATTCTTCCGCCTGGTCTAGCCAGAGCATCACTTGGTTCCAGCCCTCATGTTGTTGGGCGCTGTCGCTCATGAGGGCTGCGTTCTCCGCGGCGGCTTGTGCCTGTGCCATCAGGTATTGGTATTGGTTTTCTCTCCCTTGGGTAATGTAAATAATCGCGGCAATCGCCACCACAAGCAACGGCACAATGATTGCTAAAAGCAGCTTTGTGCCGGGTGAAAGGCTCTCGTGTGCTTGCTCTCCACCCTCTGTCTGGGCTTTTTTCCCATCAAAAAGTTTATCCAGCCCATCGCCTGCCGCGTTCATTTTGGCTGCGCCTTCGGCTAACTTGGTGTAGGCAGCTTGCTCGCGCGCCTTACGCGCGGCTCTGGATTCCTTCCGCCCGCGCGGGTGGCTTTCGGGGATCTGCTCACTATAGTACAAGCCTTGCGGGATAGCTGCCTGCCCGTCTAGAGAATGTTCAGCAGGCTCGACTTGCGGACCCTCTGTCGTGGGTTCTAGCTGCGCGCTTGATGGTGTTTCCTCAAGATTTTCCACAGGTTCTTCCTGCTGTTCTGCTTCAGGTTGGGCTTCTGGAGGTGTTAGCGGCGCTGGCTGAATTTCGCCCAGCTCACTTTCAACTTGTTCTTGCGGTGCTGTTTCTGCCACTTGGGTTTCAGCTTTCGGAGGCTCTTCTTCTGTCTGAAGGGTAAATTCTAATGAGCGCAACACGCCTGTTCCGGGTTTGGCTTGAATCAAGACAAGTGCCGCTGGTAATGACTCCGCATCCTGGATGCGCTCTTGTAAAGCGCGCATGTCCTTGCTAACGTCAGCAAGTGCACCTTCCTGCCAATCACTGGGGAACTCTGCCGAAAAGAGAATGAGAGCTTGCTTGCCGAGCTCCGCTTGGAAAAAGCGTAGCTGTGGTATTTGCGTGAGCCCCATACCGCGCGGGTCGAGGTCTGGGTCGAAAAACAGCCGTGAATGCCCATCTTGCAGCAAAATGACTTGTGAAAGCCCCGATTGCGCCACAAAGAGGGTATCATGGTGAATTACTGCCAATGAGAGCGCCGCAGAGTAGGGATCAGCTTCCTCAGGCAGCTTGAGGTTGGCTTCGATAAGGCTGCTATTGAGAGCATCAATCACGGCGCGCATGGCGGAAGTAACCGAGCCAGAAGTTTTATAAAAAATGCTCGTAACGCGCTCAAACCAGGTTTGAAGCGTTTCGGGGGCAATTTGCGTTGTGCTTTTTGGTGTGAGCAAGAGCATAAAGCTGTCATCTTCCCGCCCGCGAGCACAGCGCTTTGCCGAGGCGGCTGCATGAAAGCTAGGGATCGTTTGAGAATGGAGGAGATAAAGGTCTATGTCATGCTTCATAAATGTGCCCCAGATTGAAAGAACGGTAATATTTTCTCAAATTTCTCATCAAATTTTCCCTGTGAGTATTATACAATATATAAGGATACTAAAAAGGTATAATCTTGCCCTATGGAGTTTTCCCTGATTCAAGACACAGCCAGCTGGGACGCGCTCGCCTCCGAGTGGAATGAGCTTTACAACGAGAGCTATGCGCGGGTCCCCTTTTTGCGTTGGAGCTACCTGCGCAGCTGGTGGCAGACGCTTGGCGGCGGCGAGTGGGAGCCAAGCCAAACGCAGTTAGCCATCATCACCGCACGCGAGCAAGGGCAATTGGTCGGGCTTGCTCCATTTTTTCTCTCCACCAAAGAGGGGTTTGATCCAGCCCTGCGCTTCTTAGGCTCGGTTGAAGTCTCTGACTATTTAGATTTCCTTTCCCTGCCTGAACGCCTAAATGAATTCCTTGTGGGGCTGCTTGCGTTCATCGCAGACTGTAAAACTCTTCCAGTGAAATCGCTGGACCTTTACAACGTGATGGAAAGTTCACCTACCCAAAGCGCACTACCAGCTGCATGCACCCAAGCAGACTGGGCTTTTGGTACAGAGCGTTTGATGCCCGCACCCTATATTCCCCTGGCAGAGAGCTTCGAAGCGTATTTAGCCACGCTGGATAAGAAACAACGCCACGAGATCCGCCGAAAGCTGCGCAATGCCAAAGCCCGGCACCAAACTAACTGGTACACTGTGCAAGACGAAGATTCCTTATCCGCAGAGGTGGATGCTTTCATCGCTATGATGCACAACGACAACCGCAAAGCGGAATTTCTGCAGAACCCTGCCATGTTGCAATACCTGCACGATTTCGCTAAGGCTGCGTTCGAAGACGAGTTACTACGTCTATCCTTTTTAACTTTTGATGACCACAAGGCGGCTGCTTTTCTCAGCCTAGTGACCCAACAAAAATTATGGATCTACAATTCGGCTTGGGAGCCGACGTTTGCCTCTTCCTCACCCGGCTGGGTGCTTTTAGCCATGGAAATTGAATGGGCGATTAGCCAGGGGATTCGCGAGGTCGACATGATGCGTGGGGACGAGGATTACAAGTATAAGTTTGGCGCCAAAGATCGCTTCATTATGCATACGCGCTGTTACCCACAGGCGGGGATTTAGCCTCCTAAAAACAAACCTCTTATACTCGCTGATCTCTGAGTGCGCAGCCTGCCCGTAGGGTACCGAGCGGGGATCTCTCGCTCTCGCCGGTCTCCAGACCGAGCGAGGATTTTGACCGCAGGTCTCCCTATTTGAGACCTAAAGGTCAACTGCCTTTCGTGGTCATGAGAGTGCGTAGCCTGCCCGTAGGGTACCGAGGGGGGATCTCTCGCTCTCGCCGGTCTCCAGACCGAGCGAGGATTTTGACCGCAGGTCTCCCTATTTGAGACCTAAAGGTCAACTGCCTTTCGTGGTCATGAGACCACGAAAGAACTAAGAACTAAGGCCTGGCACGGTCAGGAGAGTGCGAAGCCTACCCGCAGGTTACCATGCAAGAACAGAACATACATTTATCTAAAAAAATTAACACACTTCCTATATTTGAGGGTGTTGAAAATGTCCAGAACATTGAAAAATGAATAACTTTATATTC
>DMCS01000043.1 GCA_003445715.1 Candidatus Mesolinea sp.
ACATTTCTAATTAGCCATGACAGGGAAAGAATAGGAAAATTACGAATACAAATACTTGCTTCTATTAAATACGCTTACAAAACACTTGCAATTTCTCAAATTTCTGATACTATATAGTAGCTTATAGAGCAATACTTTTCAATGTGAAAAGTGGGCGCGACCCACTTTTCTTTGTATAAGAGGAAAAAAGTAAGAGGAATATGAAAAGCGAGTTTGCCTTAGCCTTCAACGAGGTTCTGGAAGATAAACAACTTCCACGGGAAGTCATTTTAAGCGCGATTGAATCCGCGATGGTTGCCGCATACCGTAAATCGGTAGGCGCCTCTGCCGCTCAAAATATCAAGGTCAATGTGGACCTGGAGAGCGGAAATGTGCAAGTATTCGTTGAGAAAGAGGTCGCCGAGTCTGTCTTTGACCCGCGTACTGAGGTTACCTTAGAAGAAGCGCGCAAGTTTGATCCCGAAGCCCAAATTGGGGACTTGGTGATGGTCGAATCCACACCGACCGATTTTGGCCGCATTGCCGCGCAAACTGCCCGCCAAGCCATCCAGCAAAAGATTCACGACGCTGAGAGAAATCAGCAGTTTGAGTATTTTAGCAAGCAAGTTGGTGAGATTGTCAGCGGTGTCGTGCAAGCGGTAAACGCGCGCCAGGCGACTATCGGGCTGGACCTCAAAGCGGAAGGCATCATGGAACGCAAGGACATGATCCCTGGGGAGCGCTTCCGCATTCACGAGCGCATCCGTGCATACCTTTATGAGGTTACCAACTCCCCTAAGGGTTTGCAAATTAAGCTTTCGCACACCCATCGTAACTTCTTGCGGCGGTTGCTCGAGAATGAAGTTCCCGAAATTTATCATGGCATTGTTGAAATTCGTTCGATTGCCCGAGAACCTGGTCAGCGTGCGAAGGTGGCAGTCTCTGCCACGCAATCTGGCATCGATCCGGTGGGGGCATGCGTAGGACAGCGCGGTGTGCGCATCCAAGCAATTGTCAATGAGCTGCACGGCGAAAAGATTGATGTCATTGAGTGGAACAGCGATCCAGCGATTTTTATTTCCAAAGCTATCAGCCCTGCAAGAGTGACTGGGGTCTACCTCAATCATCCTGATGGAGAAAATAAAACTGCAACCGTTGTAGTGCCTGAGGATCAACTCAGCTTAGCGATTGGAAAAGAAGGGCAAAACGCCCGCTTAGCCGCTAAGCTTACCGGCTGGCGGATTGATATCATGAGCGTGAGCGAAGCAGCAGGCAAAGCCCTGGTTAAGCTGCACGAAGATCCTTCCTTAGCTGAATTGGCACAGCAGGAGGCTGAAACAGTTGTCCGCGTGCAAGAACTGCTGAAAAAGAAGGAAGAGGGCGGAGCGTTAACTCTTGAGGAAACCTCCTTCTTGGCGCGTTTTGTGGACCGCGTTCAGCGGCATGGCGAAGCTATCCGCAGGGAAGAAGATGCAGCAGAACAAGCGCGTATCCAAGCGGTGAAAGAAACGATCGACCCACGCGCTTTCGATATCTCGATATTGGATGTTCCTCTCAGGGAGCATACGATTTTTATCCTGCAGGAAGCTGGCATAGAAACTTTAGGGGATTTGATGCTCACAGCTAAGTTGGATCCGGACGAGATTCTTTCTTATAACGGCATTGGTCCAAAAACGCTTGAGGAGATCATTGAGCTGGTCAATACCTATCAGTTTCCAGAGGAAGCGCCGGCTGAAGCTCTCGAGGTGGCTCCAGCAGAAGAACAAGAAGCCATACCTGAACCCATTGAGCCCGTTGAGGAAGCAGAAGCCAAGCCAAGCGAAGCCGAGGAAGAGGAAATCATTCCTGAACCAGAGCTTGAGCAGGCTGGGGAGCCAGAACCGGAAGAAAGTGAAGAAAAGAGCTTTGAGGAGCTCTTCAATATGGATACTTTGCTGCGCAGCAAAGAGATGAGCAAAGTTTCTCCTGAGGATGAAGAGCTCATCGGTCCGCGCTCGGGCAAGAAGTCGAAGGGCAAGAAAAAGAAAGGTTATACGGTCGAGTACGATCCTGACAAAGATGAATCCTTTGTGCGATATAAACATCGCAAGGATGACGGTTGGGATGAAGATTGGTAAGTTGAGAGCTAAACATTAGAGCAGAGAAAAGGTGGCAGCAAAAAACAAAAGCAAACCAAAGCACATCCCGCAACGTACTTGCGTAGGATGCCGGCAAGTTTTGCCCAAACGCAACCTCATCCGTGTGGTTCGCACGGAAGAAGGTGTCCGGGTTGACCCCACGGGGAAACTTGCCGGAAGAGGGGCTTATCTACATGATGCGAAGCGCTGCTGGGAGCAAGGGCTGAAAGGCTCACTTGCTAAGGCTTTGCGCACTTCTATCTCTGAGCAGGATCTGGTCGCGTTGACTGCGTACATGGAAGGTTTACCTGAAGAAGCACCGCTCAAAGAAGGTGCTTCTCAGGCAGAAACGCTACTCAAGGAAGAATAACCATGTAACGTCTTCCCGGATCGGCTCATAGAATTTGTGCGTGTGTTTGCCACCGAAAAGAAACGGAAAAACGAGGTGGAATATGAGCAATGACGGGAAGAAAACAATAACACTCCCATACAGTTTAAGTGTACGCGAGCTGGCGAATGAGCTTGATACGAGTGCCGTACAGGTCATCAAGATTTTGATGTCGAACGGCGTAATGGCAAGCATTAATCAGCAGATCGATTTTGATACGGCAGCAGTCGTCGCCACTGAATTGGGGTATACACCTCAAGTTCAGCAGGAAGAAGAAGTCCAGGAGGAGGAGACCGGCGAGGTACCCCTTTGGCGGCGCGTGATCCTTGAAGAGGACCCCGCAAAGTTAGTCGACCGCCCCCCCGTAATCACCATCCTTGGGCATGTTGATCATGGCAAGACAACATTGTTGGATGCCATTCGGCACACCAACGTGGCTGAAGGTGAAGCAGGCGGCATCACGCAACACATTGGTGCTTATCAGGTTACCCATAACGGGCGGTTGATCACCTTCTTAGATACGCCTGGCCATGCCGCGTTTACTTCTATGCGAGCGCGTGGTGCGCAGGGCGCGGATATTGTTGTGTTGGTGGTGGCAGCCGATGACGGCGTTCAGCCACAAACGCGAGAAGCAGCTAACCATGCCAAGGCAGCAAAAGTACCGATTATCGTCGCGCTCAATAAAATCGATAAGCCAGATGCCAACCCTGACCTTGTCAAGCGGCAGTTAGCTGAAATCGGCTTGCAGCCGGATGAATGGGAAGGCGATACTTTTGTTGTGCCGGTATCCGCCAAGATGAAGCAAGGTCTGGACGACCTTTTGGAAACGATTTTGTTGGTTGCGGATAATATGATGATCAAAGCCAATCCCAAAGGCAAGTGCATCGGCACAGTAGTCGAGGCAAAGTTAGAGAAGACCACGGGACCGATGGCAACGCTCCTGGTCCAAAATGGCACCCTGAGAGTTGGCGACGTTGTTGTCGCTGGGGAAAGCTGGGGCAAAATTAAAGCCATGTTCGATCAGCGTAATAAGCGCATTAAGGAAGCGCCGCCATCCACACCTGTTGTCATTATGGGCTTGGATCAACTCCCTGAGGCAGGAGATCTCTTCCAGGTTGTCTCTTCTGAGAGAGAAGCGCGGCAGATTGTACAGGAACGCATTGCCCAACGCGAAGCTAAACGCAGCGCTAAGCGCGCCACACTCGAGGAACTATTTGCCCGTTTTAAGTCTGGTGAAACGAAAGAGCTTCGCCTGATCCTAAAGGCGGATGTTTATGGATCTTTAGAGCCAATTGTCAACTCTTTAGAAGAGTTAGGCAAAAAAGAAAAGGATATGGCTATCAACGTGCTGCATGCTGAAACCGGAAATATTACGGAATCTGATGTAATGTTAGCTGCCGCTTCGGAGGCAATTATCTTAGGCTTTAACGTAGAAGCTGACCAAGACGTACGTCATATCGCAGAAAATGAAGGCGTTTCGATTCGTATCTACAACATCATCTATCGGCTGCTGGAAGATGTGGAGAAAGCACTCAAAGGTTTACTCGAGCCAGAAATGGTGGAAAACGTCATCGGCAAGGCGGAAGTCTTAGCTACATTCAGGATTTCTAAAAGCAGCATTGTTGCCGGATGCCGCGTTCTCGAAGGAGAAATTCGGCGGAATGCTTCTGTGCGTGTCATCCGAGACGATCAAGTTATACATACTGGCGAGGTTGCCTCGTTGAAACGCGAAAAAGATGATGTGCGCGAAGTGCGCGCAGGCATGGAATTTGGGATAGCCATCAAAAACTTCAACGATGTTAAGATTGGCGATATCATTGAATGTTTCGTGATGGAACAATTTGGCGGCTAACACCGTCAAAATTAATTGAGGAGGTTATAAAATGCCCTCGCCTTTAAGAATGAAGCGCATTAATGACCGCTTTAAGGAAGTTCTTTCAATCATCTTGCTGACCAAAATTAAAGATCCACGCTTAGCAGATGTCATCGTTACGGATGTCAAGGTCGATCGGGAGCTGGATTATGCCAACATCTATGTTTCTGCTCCTCAGGGGCATGTGCGCGAAAAAGAAGTTTTAGAAGCATTAAACCATGCCGCAGGATTTTTGAAATACGAACTAGCCAGTGAGATCGATTTGCGCATCATGCCTAAGCTGCGTTTTTTCTGGGATATGACGCCAGAGCGTGCTGATCGCATTGATTCGCTCTTAGCACAACTGCGTGAAGAGGGTTCAGCAGAAGATGAAATCGACGATAATCTGACAGAAGAGAACCAAGCCAATGGATCAACAAATTAGGGCACTACTCAGCCGTGCAGAGTCGGTGGCGGTGGTTTCTCACATCCGTCCAGATGGGGATGCGATCGGCTCGCTTTTAGGCATGGGGTTAGCGCTTTTGCACGCCGGGAAAAAAGTCCAACTTGTCTTGCAGGATGGGCTGCCGCAGAAATACGACTTTTTACCGGGCTCTGAGATGGTTCAGCGATCTATCAAGGCGCCATTCGACACCTTAATCGTGGTGGATTGCAGTGATCTCGAGCGCACTGGGGTTGTTTTACAAGGGCAAGGCTCACCAGACTTGGTCGTTGACCATCATAAAACCAACTTAGCGTTTGGCAGATTAAACTACGTGGAGCCGCAAGCAGTGGCTACCGCTGCCATCCTGGTAGAAAAACTGCCTGTTTGGGGGTTCGAAGTTGATCGAGAGGTGGCGGCGTGCCTGCTGACTGGTATCTTGGGGGATACAATCGGCTTTCGTACTTCCAATATGAGCCCTCAAGCGCTGCGCATCGCTGCAGACCTGATGGAAAGAGGCGCAGATTTGCCCATGATCTATCAGAAGACCTTGCTTTCCCGTTCGATTGCCGAATTACGCTATTGGGGGCGCGGTCTAACCAATATCAATTACGAAGATGGACTGCTTTGGACAACCTTAACGCTTGATGATAGAATAAAGGCTGCCTATCCTGAAAATGATGATGCCGATCTGATTAATTTGCTTAGTTCAGCCTCTGATATCTTAGTCGTGGTATTATTTATCGAGCAGGCAGATGGCAAAGTGAAAGTGAGCTGGCGCTCGGCAGAGGGCATAGACGTCTCACAAATTGCTTTTGAGTTTGGAGGCGGGGGACATGCCGCTGCAGCTGGTGCAGACATCATCGGAAGCTTGGAAAACGTTGTTGAAATTGTCCTTACCAAAACAAAAAGTCTATTAGGAGATCGAAAGGTAAACTAAGTCTCTCGAAAAGTGAGTACCTATGTCAGAAGATTTTATGCTTGATCGAGCAAGTATGGCGAGTAATGTTTCTGGTGTGTTGGTCGTCGATAAACCCACTGGTATGACCTCACATGATGTGGTTCAGATTGTGCGCAATGGCACCCATATCCGCAGAGCCGGGCATACCGGTACGCTTGACCCGCGCGCTTCGGGTGTATTGGTGGTCTTGGTGGGACCAGCAGTGCGCTTGAGTGAGTTTATCTCCGCTTCAGAAAAGCGTTATCAAGCCGTCTTGCGTTTAGGATTAACCACCGACACTTTCGATATGGATGGTCGTGTGCTGACGCGCTCCCCAGTAAACATTTCCTATGAAGAATTGGAAGAAACCCTGCAAACGTTCGTCGGGGAGGTTGACCAGATTCCGCCGGCATATTCGGCGATCAAAATTAACGGTGAAAAAGCTTATGAACGCGCCCGCCGGGGTGAAGAAGTGGAGATGGAACCGCGCAAGGTGCGTGTCGATAGTATTGAACTGCTCGACTGGGAGTCGCCAGAAGCCATCATTGATATTCAATGCTCATCGGGCACCTATGTGCGTTCGTTGATCCATGACTTAGGTGAGAAGTTGGGCTGTGGTGCCACCCTGGTGGGCTTGCGCCGCACGAAGAATGGCCGTTTTGGCTTGCGCGATGCGGTCTCGCTGCACCGATTGCAGGAAGCGTTTGTCAACGGTGATTGGTATCGCTTTCTTATTCCAGCTGCTGAGGCGCTGGGCGATTGGTATACCGTTGAACTTTCAGTAGAACAAGTCGACCAAGTGCGGCACGGTCACCGTGTGCCCGCGCATGAAGAAGTGCCAGCCGATACCCTTGCCAGAGCCGTTAGCGAAGAAGGTGAGCTGGTCGCATTGGTGGAATATGACCCTGAGGCGCACGAGTGGCAGCCACGTAAGGTCTTTTTCCAGTAAAACTTACCTTTTGAAGAATGAATAACCCTTAGCTAGCTTGATGCACGCGGGGTTATTTTTTTGAATATCGACAGAGGATGATTTGACAAGATTTTATGAAGATTTACCAGAAAAGCTCACAGAGCCGCTGTGGATCACGATTGGCAACTTTGATGGCTTGCATCTAGGCCATCAGGTTTTGCTTTCTCGGCTCCTGAGCTTAGCTAAAGCAGAGGACATGCAAAGTGGTATGCTTACTTTTTGGCCCCATCCGCGTGTCTTTTTCCAAAGAACTGACGGACCATTTTATCTTACAACTAAGGGAGAAAAACAGGAACTGCTCAAGCAATCGGGGCTAGATTTGGTTATCACGCTTGAATTTAACCAAGAGATTGCTGATCTTTCGGCAGAAGCTTTTTTCGATTTGCTGACCAGTCGGATCAATCTGCAAGGCTTGGTGGTAGGAGAAAACTTTGCCCTAGGTAAAAACCGTAGTGGAACCCTGGATGTGATCCGTCATATCTGTGCTGAACGAGGCATTCAGCTTGAGGTGCTGCCTCCATTCAGCTTAGACGGGGGATTGGTTTCATCTGCACGTATACGCGCCGTGCTTGAGGAAGGAGATGTGAGGCAGGCTGCAAGGCTGCTCGGCAGGTATTACTTTGTGCGTAGCAAGGTCATTGAAGGCAAACACTTAGGCTCGAAGCTTGGCTTTCCGACAGCCAACCAGGTAGCGCTTGAACAGAAGATCCTGCCAAAGTATGGCGTTTATGCCACATATGTGCGCTGGAATGGCGAACGCTATCAAGGTATTACCAGCGTGGGCGTACGTCCCACCTTCGAAGAGAGCGGAAAACCCAACATCGAAACGCTTCTGCTGGATTTTACTGGTAATATTTATCATGAAGAGTTAACTGTCGAGTTTGTGCATTTCATCCGCGAGGAAATTAAGTTTGCGAATGCACAAGAGCTCATTGATCAAATTGAGCAGGATAAAATTGTTGCCAGGAGGCTGCTAAGTAATGAACCCTACCCGCAGAATCTACCCTCTCAGCCCCAGTCAGCTCAGCGCTGAAACCATCGCTGTAACCTTTGCGAAAACCTCGCGCTCACCCGAGCCGTTTGATGTGATTGCCGCTGAGCTTGATACCGAGAAATCTGCCAAATTTAGTGAAAAATGGATTGTCGGCTACGGACATTCCAGTGTGGCAGAGCATGCGGTTTTGCACTTAGCGCTCGAAAATGTTTCTCGATTAGCCATCGAAACGATTGAATCGAACCGTTTAGCATCGTATACGGAAAAATCTACACGATATCAGGAATGGAATCCTGAGGCTTACGTGCTGCC
>DMCS01000109.1 GCA_003445715.1 Candidatus Mesolinea sp.
TTCGGGCTAATTCCTTACTTGTTATTTCGATTACACAGTACACTTCGTGTGTCCATTTCATAGCTTCTAATCTCAATAGGACATTTCTATTTTGCACCTTTAGGACATTATCACTTTGCTCTTACATTTTACGTATCGGATTACACACTCTTTCCCGCTATGATAAAATTTTGGCATGCCGTTGCGTATCGTCTTTATGGGCTCGCCAGAATTTGCCCTGCCAACTCTCCATGCGCTGCACGAGAATTACCAAGTCGTGGGCGTAGTTACCCAACCTGACCGCCCTGCCGGGCGCAGCCGCCAGCCGCAAGCCCCACCCGTAAAACAAGCGGCGCTCACACTCGGACTGGAAGTCTATCAGCCTGTTTCCTTGCGTAAGCCCGAGGTGCTGGCGCAGCTCTCCGCCTGGGCACCGGACCTTATCGTCGTAGCTGCCTTCGGCCAAATTCTGCCCAAAGCTGTGTTGGGCTTGCCCCCTAAAGGCTGCCTGAATGTGCACGCCTCACTGCTGCCGCGCTGGCGCGGCGCTGCCCCCATTCAAGCTGCTATCGCTGCCGGCGATGACCATAGCGGCGTAACGATCATGCTCATGGATGAAGGGCTGGATACGGGTCCGATCCTCTCTCAGCGCTCTGTGCCGCTTCCGTTTGGGGTCACAGGTTCCCAACTTTCAGAGCAATTAGCCGAGCTGGGCGCCCGCACGCTCATCGAAATTCTACCTTCTTACTTGGAAGGCATGGTTGCTCCGCTGCCGCAGAATGACCAAGACGCCACTTATGCGCCTATGCTCAAAAAGTCCGACGGCCTGCTGGATTTCAACCACACTGCTTTGGAATTAGCGCGTAAAGTGAACGCCTACCAGCCCTGGCCGGGCACTTATTTCAACTTCAATGGACGGCAGCTCAAAGTGCTGGCGGCACACCCGCACGATACCTTTGATAGCTCCATAGGCGCGCATTATATCGTTAATGAGAGCCCAGCGGTAGGCACAGCCCAAGGCTTACTGGTGCTTGATCGCGTCCAGCTGGAAGGCAAAAAACCAATGAGCGGTTCCGAGTTCCTACGCGGTCAGCCCAATTGGCTTTGAGAGATTACTTTCAGTCAAATTGAGTGTTACGCGTCCGGGAAGAAGTTCCGGCGCCATTCGTACAGCAAATTGAGCGCTTGGATGGGGGTGAGCGCGTTCAGATCTGTTTGCTTAAATGCTTCCATTAAGGGATTATTTTCCGGAAAAAGCCGCAGCTGGTCTTGGCTGCTAACCTTTTCAGGAATGGTTTTGCCCGAGGTCGCCTCTAACTCCTTAAGAATTTGGTTAGCGCGTTCAATGACCGGCCCGGGCAAGCCGGCTATTTGCGCCACGTGAATGCCATAGGAGCGGTCGGCACCACCTGGAATAATCTTATGTAAAAAGACCACCTTGCCTGCGGATTCGCTCACGGCTACGTTGTAATTGCGCACCCCTGGCAGGATATCGGCCAGCTCGGTGAGTTCGTGATAATGCGTGGCGAAAAGCGTATAAGGCTTGAGGCGCGGATGGCTGTGAAGGTATTCAACGATTGCCCAAGCTATTGAAAGACCGTCATAGGTGCTGGTGCCGCGCCCGATCTCATCCAAGATGAGCAGACTGCGCGGCGTGGCGTTATTGAGGATGTTGGCCGTCTCGATCATCTCCACCATGAAGGTGGATTGCCCGGCATGGATAGCATCTTGGGCGCCAATGCGCGTGAAAATACGGTCCACCAGGCCGATTTCGGCTTCATCTGCCGGCGCAAAGCTGCCAATCTGCGCCATCAGCACAATCAGCACCACCTGGCGCAAAAAGGTGGATTTGCCGCTCATATTGGGTCCAGTAATCACGCGGATAATCTCACCCTCTTCAAAAACCAGGTCATTGGCAATAAAACGCTCACCGGTCATCACCTTTTCCACCACGGGGTGACGGCCGGCGAGAATTTTGATGCCCTTCTCCGCTTTCACCACTGGACGCACGTAATTATTGAGGGCAGCCACATTGGCTAACGAAACGGCACCATCGAGCTCTGCTATTGCTCGTGCTGCTGCCAGGATAGCGCCAGCCGAGGCGCCGAGCTGTTCGCACACGGCACGGAAAACTTTCTGCTCCACCTCGTGGATTTGCGTTTCTGCGTTGAGCACTAAAGATTCATACTCTTTGAGCGCCGGCGTAATGAAGCGCTCCGCATTGACCAGCGTTTGCTTGCGGATGTACTCCTCGGGGGCATGGTCGGCACTGCCCCGGCTGATTTCGATGTAATATCCAAAGACCTTGTTAAAGCCCACTTTGAGCGTTTTGATACCGGTGCGCTTGCGCTCTTCACCTTCTAAGGCGTTGATCCATTCGCGCGCATGCTGCGAAGAAGAAATGATGCGGTCTAACTCAGCCGAAAATCCTGGCTTGATGATGCCAATATTAGCCAGCGTGGCTGGTGGGTCATCCGTGATAGCGCGCTCGAGCAATTCCTTCTCCGCGGGGAAGGTCTGCAACCGGGCTATGAGGGGCTGCAAAGCCGGCGCATCCTGGGGCAGCAACTCCAGCAGCTGTGGCAAGAGCGTAAAATCTTCGCGCAGCGCCACCAATTCCGGCGGCCGGGCAACCTTGGCGCTGACGCGGTTGATCAGACGCTCCAGGTCATGAAACTGTGCCAGCAGCTCGCTTACCTCCTTGCGCAGAACGCCATCCCGGAAGAAAAGCTCCACCAGGTCCAGCCGGCTGTTGATGGCTTGCAGATTGAGCAATGGTTTATTGACCCACTGGCGCAGCAGGCGCTTGCCCATCGGTGTGCGCGTCTTATCCAATACGCCCAAGAGGGAGCCTTGCACCTTGTGTTCACGCAGGGTTTCGGTGAGCTCCAGGTTGCGCCGTGTTTCTGCATCCAGCACCATGAAATCTGCGAGGCTGTAGGTAGTAAAACCCGAAAGCATCTTCAGGGCGTCTTTTTGCGTGTCCTGCAGGTATTTGAGCAGTGCGCCAGCAGCTTGCACCGTGAGCGGAGCTTCATGCAAGCCAAAGCCATCCAGGCTGCTCACGCCAAAAGCCGACTTCATCAGCTCCTCAGCCCGGCCAGGCTCGTAATACCAGTTTGGCACAGGGGTCTGTGCCCCGGGTAGGTTGTTCGTCAGAGTCTGGGCTTCGGAATGTAAAATCTCTGAGGGGTTGATGCGCAAGAGCTCGGAGCGCACTTGCGCCTGGATATTTTCCCCATCCAGCTGCGTGCCGGCAAATTCTCCGGCAGT
>DMCS01000002.1:0-4328 GCA_003445715.1 Candidatus Mesolinea sp.
AGATTATTTGTGAGGCAATACGCTATAAGCCTTCATGCTATAATCCCAATGTAATTTTCAGCTAGCGGAGAAGATATGGCAGGGAGCGCCAAATCAACCAGCAAAACGAAGAAAAAAACGACCAAGAGTGGTGCAAGCACTTCCCGCCGTTCATCGAAACGCACATCCACGGCGGCAAAATCTTCTCGGACCACAACCAAAAAATCTACGCCGAAAACAACCAGTGTTTCACAACCAGTTTTTACGCTGACGCAAAATCAAAAAAATAATATTCTTGGAATTATTATCCTCGTTTTCAGTATTCTGACTCTGATCAGCTTATTCACCCCTAACGCCGGCACGTTTCCCAATTGGTGGGCTGAGGTTTTATATAAAGGTATCGGCTGGGGAGCATATCTCTTTCCCCTTTTTCTGCTCTTAGCGAGTGCCTGGCTGCTATTGCTCCGGAAGCGGGAGAATTTCGCAAAAATTGCGCCTGCCCGGCTGATTGGTGCCATTTTATTCCTCTTTAATCTTTTGGCATGGTTTCAGCTTATTGCCAATAATTTGCCCAACCCGAATTCTATCGGCGGAGGAGTGGTCGGCAATTTCCTCCTGAACACGCTTACACGCTGGTTTGGAGCACCTGGCGCCTTGATTTGGTTAATCGCCTGGCTGCTGATTGCACTCATTCTGCTGATAGACCTCTCTATGGCTGAGGTAACCAGCAGCATTAGCCAAGCATTTAAGTCTTTGGGCGCCCAGATTTCCCGCCTAAGAAGCCAACACACCGCGCGCAAAGCTGCTCAGCAAGCCACGTCTACACCTGCGTCTACACCATCAGATTCTGTTGCAGCACCCCAGAGCGGAGCATACCAAAATGCACAACCAGTCCAGCCTGCCGCCGTGATGCCTGCCACGCAACGCGCGCACCCGTGGATTCTGCCTAACCCGGAGGATATCTTAGCTCCGGTAACCATTTCCTCACCCGATAGCGAAAACGATCAAGCGCGAGCACGCGTTATTGAGGAAACCCTACATTCGTTTAACACACCCGCCCACGTGGTCGAAATCCGCCGCGGACCAGCTATCACCCTTTTTGGTGTGGAACCAGATTATATCGAAAGCCGCAACGGGAAAACGCGTGTGCGCGTCAGCAACATCGTGCGCTTAGCAGATGACCTCGCCATGGCACTCAAGGCATCGCGCATTCGCATCCAAGCGCCTGTGCCAGGTAAGGGTTACGTAGGCATCGAAGTGCCTAATCAAAAAACCGAGTTGGTCTCCCTTTTGGAGATCGTGCAGAGCCCCTCCTTTGCCACTAACCCAGACCCGCTCAAATTTGCGCTAGGGAAAAACGTGGCTGGGCAGCCCTTCACCACCAGTCTGGCAGATATGCCACATCTATTGATTGCCGGTACCACAAACTCAGGTAAGTCGGTATGTGTCAATGCCATTCTAGCAAGTTACCTGCTCACACTTACGCCGGACCAGATCCGCTTTGTGCTCGTAGACCCGAAGCGTGTGGAGCTGACGGGCTATAATAGCGTACCCCACTTATTGGCGCCTGTCATCGTGGATGCGGAAAAGGTGGTAGGCGCCTTGCAATGGATGCAGCGCGAGATGGACCTACGCTACCGCATGTTTTCCGAGACGGGCGTGCGCAACTTAGTTGAATACAACCAATTGAAAGCCGCTGAAGGCGGGAAAACCTTGCCCTTCTTGTTGGTTGTCATCGACGAGCTGGCTGATTTGATGATGCTCGCCCCTGAGGAGACTGAACGCGCACTCACTCGGCTTGCACAGTTAGCGCGTGCCACTGGCATCCACCTCATCCTATCCACGCAACGTCCATCTGCAGATATCATCACTGGCTTAATAAAGGCAAACTTCCCAGCACGTATTGCTTTTGCAGTTGCTTCCGGGGTGGATAGCCGCGTCATCCTTGATCAGCCAGGCGCAGAACGCTTACTCGGTAAAGGCGATATGCTCTTTTTAGCACCAGATGCAGCTGCCCCTGTACGTCTGCAAGGCACATATGTTTCCGACGCTGAAATCAGCCGGCTGACCGAATTTTGGCGCCAGCAAGCTGCCCAGCTATCTGGAGAGGAACGCCCGGATGTGGCTATATTTACCGCCGAAAGCCATCCCCCGTTGATCAATCCTACGCTCGTCCAACAGCCGTTGTGGCAAGAGCTGGAAAAAGAGAGCTTGGATAGCGATGCGGATCCTATCACGAACGAAGCATTAAAGATCATCCGCAGAGAAGGCCGCGCTTCAGTATCTATGCTGCAACGCAAACTGCGCATCGGTTATACCCGCGCGGCGCGCATTATTGATGCGCTCGAAGAGCAGGGCATCGTCGGACCGCCCGACACGCAAACCGGAGTCCGTGAAGTGTTGGATTATGGCAAGTACGGGCCGGTTAACGAGGATTGACCTCTGGCATTATTTTGCCCGAAAAAGCAAAATGCATTCGCTTCGGTTTCCACGTGAGATGGTTGAAAAAGGATTAAGAAAGAACTTAGCCAGCCAATTTTAATTCTCCTGAACACTCTTGTTCTCGCCAGTTTCCTGAGTGCGCAGCCTAATCGTAGATTACCGAGCGCGGAACTTGACCGCTGGTCTACTTCATTCTAAACATTATAAGATCACAGGTTGTCAGCATAGTTTAGTCAATATCTTTGAGACCTACAGGTCAAGCGTCTTGCATGGTCTGATAGTGCGATGCTTGCCCGTAGGGTAACGTGCAAGAACACGAGGAACTCTCATTATTTTGCATCCCTCTAATCTATGACCTTTTGAAACAGTAACACGCTCCGTGTTGAGGTTGCAAATTTAGGGTGATTAAACTATAATCACATTCAAATTTGATGTGGAGTTATTTTTTCATGAGTGATATCGACGACGAAAGTAAAGCTGAAAATATAGAAGAGAGCGAACCACAATCCATGGATCAAATGGAGGAACTACTCGATTCTAATTTCAATATCAACATCCCCAAAGCTGGGGAAATCCGTGATGGCATTATTGCCAGCATCACCGAGGGCCAAATCTTGGTCAGCATTGGTGCCAAATCCGAAGGCATTATTTCCGGAAAAGAGTACGAAGGTATTCCAGAAGACATTCTAAACACGTTGACCGTTGGGAAAGCTATTCCAGTTTATGTGGTCACACCAGAAGACCAAAATGGCAACTTAGTCCTCTCCTTCATCCGCGCTGTTGAAGAACAAAGCTGGCAAGAAGCTGAAGATTTACTCAAATCTGGTGAAAGTTTTGAATCGGAAATCGTAGGGTACAACAAAGGCGGGCTAATCGTGCCCCTGAGCACTATTCGTGGTTTCATCCCTGCTTCCCAGCTTTCCCTAAGCCGTAAACTCGAAATTACTGGCAGTACCCCTGAAGAAAAATATAGATCGATGATCGGCGAGAAGATTGAGTGCTGCGTCATCGAGGTAGATAGAGAGCGCCATCGCTTGATTTTGAGTGAACGTGCTGCCAGTGGTGAAACCCGCGACATGATCCGAGACAAAATCATTGATAGCCTTGAAGAAGGTGATATTCGTACTGGTCGGGTAACCAGCTTGGCCGATTTCGGTGCTTTTGTCAATATTGGCGGTGCCGATGGTTTGGTGCATATCTCCGAAATCACCTACGATCACATCGACAATCCTAACGAAGTGCTCAAGGTCGGCGATGAAGTCAAAGTAAAAGTGATCAGCGTTGACCGCGACCGCCGGCGGATTGGTCTCTCGATGCGCCAATTGCAGGAAGATCCATGGACAGACCAGGTTGCTAACCTCAAGGTGGGCCAATTGGTTGAAGGTGAAATTACCCGCCTAACCAACTTTGGCGCCTTTGCCCGGCTGGACGTTCCAGGTGAACTGGAAGGTTTAATTCATATTTCTGAAATTAGCGAAAAACGCGTCGAACATCCCAAGGAAGTTCTAAAAGTGGGTGACCACGTAGCGCTACGGATTCTGCGCATCGAAAAGGAAGAACACCGTATCGGCTTGAGTCTGCGCCGCGTTGATTCAGCCCAATATGTTGACCAGGACTGGAAAGCCATCGCTAAAGAGCTAGATGTTTCCACTTCTTCTCAAGAGGAAACTTTAGGCGATATTGTCGGCACAATTCCACCTGCAGCGGAGCAACCCGAGGAAGAAGCTGCTAAAATCAGCGCCGGACCAGAAGAAGAACAAGCAGCTCAACCAGCCGAAGAAGAGCTAACAGCTCAACCAGCTGAAGAAGAGCTAACAGCTCAACCAGCTGAAGAAGAGCAAGCAGCTCAACCAGCTGAAGAAGCGCAAGCGGCTCAACCAGCTGAAGAAGAGCAAGCAGCTCAACCA
>DMCS01000002.1:4476-8832 GCA_003445715.1 Candidatus Mesolinea sp.
AAACAGCCCAAAGAGTCCGTTGACCAAGAATCGGCTGATTCTGAAGAAACACAAGAAACCGAAGAAAAAGAAGAAGCATAATATGCACGGAAGCGCTGGAATTGAACGATTCCAGTGCTTTTTTTATTCATATGACCTGGTTCATTGATGCCCATGAAGATCTCGCCTGGAATATAGTTACATTTCAGCGCGACTATACCCGTTCCGCTTTCGAAACACGCCGTTTAGAGGCTGCCACCTCCATCCCAAGTTTTAATGAAGACACAATGCTTGGTTGGCCAGAGTATAACCAAGCCAATGTGCGCCTCGTCTTCGGCACACTTTTTGCCAGCCCTGCGCGCGCTGGCGCTCAAGAGCCTGCAAATGCACCTTTTTATCACAATTTACTCGAAGCCAATCATCTCTATTGGAACCAGTTGGGGATTTATCACCAGCTCTGTGAGAATCATCCCCAGGCTTTTCGCTTAGTGCTTTCGCGGCAGCAGCTGCAAGCACACTTGCAGGAATGGGAACAGCCCGGTGGAGAGCAAAAGGCTCAGCCGGTCGGGTTAGTCCCCTTGATGGAAGGCGCTGAGGGCATCCTCTCATGTGATGAACTCTCACGTTGGTGGGAAGCTGGCTTGCGCATCATCGGGCTCGCCTGGAGCGGCAACCGCTTTACCGGCGGAACTCATGCCCCTGGGCCGCTTACTGCCGAAGGCAAAGATTTACTCGCTGCCATGGCTGAAATTGGCTTTATCCTTGACCTTGCCCACATGGATCGTCAGGCTGCTTTTCAAGCATTAGAATATTATCCGGGCACGATCATCACCAGTCACGCCAATGCTAGCCGTCTGGTCGAGAATTACAAGGGCAACCGTTTATTGGACGACGATTTAATCCATGCGATGCTTGAACGTGACGTCGTTATTGGCGTTGTTCCCTATAATAACTTCCTCAAGTTTGGTTGGAAAGAAAGCGGCGGCCGCGCACAGATTAGCCTGCGTATGGTCGCCGAACAAGCTGATTACATCTGCCAGTTAGTTGGTGATGCTGAGCATGTTGGCATTGGCACGGATTTTGACGGCGGCTTTGGCTTGCAATCCACGCCGATCGAGCTCAATTCCATCGCGGACTTGCCCAAACTACTCCCCTATTTGGTAGAAATGGGCTACACCGTTGAGCAGTGCGACAGATTTGCCTCAGGTAATTTCCTGCGCGTGTTAGAATCAGCATTACCATAAAAATTGAGGTATGACATGGAACCCGAGAAACCCGATATCGAAATTAATTTGCTGGATAATGTGTATACAGAGCCTGCACAGGAGCCCTTTCCGAAATTTCGTGCCCGACTTGGACTAACCTTATTGATGCTTGGGTTCATCATTTTTCTCATTGGTGCTAAACCGGAGATATTTGACCTCGATCGTGGGACCGCTATTGGCTTTTTACAGATTATTGTGATGCTTATTGGGCTCGGTTTAGTAACCTGGGGTGGATCTTTAGCCATCGTTGCCTTCTGGCGTAATGGCGAGCGCTCTCTCCTAGCGGATTTCGGGACCCGGACTTGTGCCACAGGCTTCGTAATTTGCTTCTTCACAGCGTTAGCGGATGCTTTTGGTTTTGGTACTAATCCCTTGCCAAATGTCTTTCTAGGCAATTTGCAAACCAACGGTTTACTGATCGGCATGGGTATTATTGGCATCGGCTTCTTGATGATGCTGCGCTATAAGCGGGAATAAACCCTCACCCGAGCTATACACTTTTCAGCTTTTTAATCTTCCTTTTGATATAATTTGTCTTCACAAAACATGGATGATTCATTAACTATCCATCAACTCGGTAATGGTCTGACCGTCCTGCTTAAAGAAATCCACACCGCCCCAATCGTGAGCGTTTGGGTTTGGTATGGTGTCGGCTCCCGCAATGAAGTCCCTGGAAAAACTGGAGTGAGCCATTGGGTAGAGCACATGCAATTCAAAGGCACCCAAAAACGTTCCGCCCAGGATATGGACCACACAATTGCCCGCCTTGGCGGGTATTGGAACGCCTTTACCAGCCCTGATTGGACAGCTTACTTCGAGACGCTGCCGGCGAGCGCTTTAGAAACAGCATTAGAGCTGGAAGCTGACCGCATGGCTAACAGCCTCTTCGACCCCGAGGAGGTAGAAACCGAACGCACGGTTATCCTTTCAGAGCGCGAGGGCTCAGAGAACGATCCGCAGTTTCTGCTCAACGAAGCTGTGCAAGCTCATGCATTCAAGCGCCACCCCTACCGCAACGAGGTCATTGGTTCTAAAGAAGATCTGCTTGCCCTCACGCGCGAAGATCTCTATACCCACTACCGCCAAACCTACCAACCAGGCAATGCAATTCTTTGTTTAGCTGGAGATTTCGACACATCTGAGGCGCTGAACTTAGTGGAAAAACATTTCAGCAGTATTCCTGCGGGGAGTGTTGTAAAAAATGTCCCAGAGCCCGAAGCTGATCTTCCAGACCTCAATCAAATCGAGCTGAAAGGACCGGGGGGTACAACTTTTATCCAGGTGGCTTACCGTTCCCCCAAAGCCGATTCGGATGATTTTTTCGCCTTCTCTCTCCTAGAGAGCTTGCTCACTGGACCTTCTAACCTAAACATGTTCGGCAGCGGCGGCGTGGGGCATCACACCAGCCGTCTTTATTTAGCCATGGTGGATGAAGGCTTAGCTGTTGGCGTAGGCGGTAGCTTATCCGCCAGCATCGATCCTTCCACTTTTATCCTATACCTGACTAAAAATCCAACGCGCACAGTTGAAGATGTTTTACAAACTTTGGATCGTCAAATCGAAGCTCTGCAAAGCGAGCCCATTGCTCAGGCAGAGATTGACCGTGCCCTCAAGCAAACCAAGGCGCTTTTTGCTTATGGCAGCGATAATATTACTAACCAAGCTTTTTGGATGGGTTATGCTTCCAGTTTTGCCCGCTACGATTGGTTTACACATTATATTGAACGCATTTCTTCCGTCACCCCAAAGATGATCCAAAACATTGCTCAAAAACACTTACAACCTAACGCGCGCGTCATCGGCGTGTATCGACCCAATGATAAGAGCTAAAATGACGGCTACCCATCACTCCACTGCAAAGCTCCCCGGTCCAGATGACGTCTTGAGGCAAGAGTTTGCCAATGGCGCGGTCTTGCTTAGCCGCACGAATCTTTTCAGCCCAGCAGTGGCCCTCCGCGGTATGCTGCCACCAGGCGCGCTGGCTGACCCCCCAGATAAGATTGGATTAGCCCATTTTATGGCAAGTATGCTCATGTCCGGCACGCGCATTCACGCTTTTCGTGAGCTTAACGACTTAGTTGAATCCATGGGGGCAACGCTCGTTTTTGGTGGTGGAAAGGTAGCCACCTCTTTCGCCGGGCAATGCCTGCGAGAGGATTTACCTCAGCTGCTCGAAATCTTACTAGAGGTGCTCACTCAACCAGCATTCCCTGAAAAACAATTCCAACGCACAAAGATGCAGATCCTTACCGCTCAAGCCATTCAGGCACAGGATACCGCTGAGGTGGCAGAGCAGGCCTTTGACCGGGCAATCTATGGCAGTCATCCGTATGCGCACCCGGACTTAGGCTACCCAAACACAGTGCAGAGCATCAGCAGAGAGGACTTACAGGCATTCCACCAACGTTTTGTTGGTCCTCAAGGATTGATCGTTGCGATTACGGGTGGAGCAGACTCTGAAGAGATCCTGCAAGCCTTCGCGCACACTTTAGGCGCCTGGGAAAATCCATCCCAAGTTTCTCAGCCACCAATTCCACCTGTACAACCTATCCAAGCAACCTACCGGGAGCATGTACCCCTCGAAGAAAAAAGCCAAAGCGATCTAGTCATCGGCACCTTCGGACCTAAATCTACCGCGCCGGATTATTTCGCCAGCATGTTGGGAAATGATATCTTAGGCCAATTTGGAATGATGGGGCGCATTGGGGAGAGCGTGCGTGAAAAAGCGGGTTTGGCTTATTACGCTTCCAGTTCGCTGGATATGGGCATTGGACCGGTTACTTGGCAAGTTACTGCCGGGGTCAACCCTGAAAACCTGGATCAAACCATCGCTCTTATTCTTCAAGAGCTGGAGCGCTTCACCAATGAGCTGGTCACAGAAGATGAATTGGCTGATGTACGCTCCGAGCTCATCGGAAGGCTACCGCTTTCAATGGAATCCAATGCTGGTGTAGCACAAGCGCTGCTTAATTTGGAGCGCTTTGGTTACGGGCTCAATTACTTGCGTGAGCTCCCCGAGAAGTTAGCTGCCATTACCCGCGAAGACATCCTCCTCGCAGCCCAGCGCTATTGGCATCTTGACCGCTTGATGATTACCTCAGCCGGAAAGCCA
>DMCS01000066.1:0-4928 GCA_003445715.1 Candidatus Mesolinea sp.
GCGGCTGGACCCACTTCCTCGGTGGAGATTTCTTGTGGGGGCAAAACGCTGCTCTCTTCAGCTTGCTCTTCCTGTGCAGCTAAGTCGCTCGGTTCCCTAATCTCTTCAACTGGTTCTTCAGGTTCTTTGCCCACTCCAAATTTCTCGGCGATCTTTTTAAAAATGCTTTTATTTTCTGTGCTCATTTGCTTCACCTCTCTAAGGCTAAGACGCCGAAACGTTAGACATAAAAGATGAATTTCGGCGTGAATATGACCATAATTATTATACATAAGAAATCTAACAGTGGGAGAAAAATCCTTTGTTAATAATATAATTGTTATATAAAATAATTGACTTTTTTAAGCTGCCATGCTATACTTTGGTGTTGCATCGTGTCAGATTAATAAGTCTGAGAGTATTGCACTGGAATGATTTCGATGCGAAGATGCAAAATAATTACAAATTCTAATATTGAGCAAGGAAAACATGGCACAACTCGAAATTCAAAATCTGCATGTGCAGGTAGAGGATAATGAAATCCTAAGGGGTTTTAATTTAACAGTTAAGCAAGGCGAGATTCATGCGCTAATGGGACCGAACGGTACGGGTAAATCCACATTAGCTTATGCCATAATGGGGCATCCGCGCTATCAGATTACCGAGGGTGATATCCTCCTAGATGGCGAAAGCATTCTTGATCTTTCCCCCGATGAGCGTTCGCGGCGCGGGATCTTTCTTGCTTTTCAATACCCGGTGGCGATTCCCGGCGTAACTTTAGCGAATTTTTTGCGTGTAGCAATAAACGCTAGGCGCAAAGCAGAGGACCCTGAGGATAAAGGCATCTCTATCGTAAAGTTTCGCCAAATGCTAAAGGCAAAGATGGAACTGCTCAAAATGGATCCCGCATTTGCAGGGCGCTATCTCAACGAAGGGTTTTCTGGAGGTGAAAAAAAGCGCGCCGAAATTTTGCAGATGGCGATGTTAGAGCCGCGCTTCGCCATCTTGGATGAAACCGATTCGGGATTAGATATCGACGCCTTACGGATCGTCTCCGAAGGTGTCAATGCATTAGCAGGCGATCACATCGGCATACTGATTATTACGCACTATCAGCGTATGCTCAATTACATCAAGCCGGATTTTGTGCACATTATGTACGGCGGCCGCATCGTCGAATCGGGGAAAGCCGAGCTGGCTCTACGCTTGGAGGAGAGTGGCTATGCCTGGGTGCGGGAGAAATATGGTCCCTTACCCAAGGAAGAAGAAGAGCTAACCTCTTAGGGGGAAGACCTACCATGGCAGAAAATCAAGATTTTCTCAATCAGATTGGGACTGAATATAAGTACGGGTTTAGCTATCCAGACGATTCGGTCTATAAAAGCCCTAAAGGACTTAGTGAAGAAGTTATCCGACAGATTTCAGCTTTCAAAGAAGAGCCAGAATGGATGTTGGAATTCCGTTTGAAAGCATACCGCCACTTCATTGAACGTCCTATGCCCACCTGGGGGCCAGACCTGAGCGGCTTGAATTTGGACGAAATCGTTTTTTATGCACGCCCACCTCAGGTAGACCAGAAACGCTGGGAAGATGTCCCCGAGAATATCAAGAATACCTTCGACCGCTTAGGCATTCCTGAAGCAGAACAGAAATACTTAGCCGGCGTGGGCGCTCAATACGATTCGGAAATGGTCTACCATAACATTCAAGAGACACTTGAGAAGCAAGGCGTCATCTTCTTGAGCATCGAAAACGGTCTCAAGCAATATCCGGAAATCTTCCGCGAATACTTTTCGACAGTTGTACCCATCCAGGATAACAAATTTGCCGCGCTCAATAGTGCTGTCTGGTCTGGCGGATCCTTTGTTTATGTCCCCAAGGGCGTAAAGGTCGATTTGCCCTTGCAAGCATACTTCCGCTTGAATATGGCGAACATTGGTCAGTTCGAGCGTTCATTGATTATTGCCGATGAGGGCGCGCAAGTGCATTATGTGGAAGGCTGCACCGCTCCAATGTATTTAACGGAATCTTTTCACAGCGGCGTGATTGAAATTGTGGTCAAGAAGGGTGCGCGCGTGCGCTATACTACCATCCAAAACTGGTCTACCAATGTTTATAACCTGGTAACCCAACGGGCAAAGGTTTTTGAGAACGGCACGATGGAGTGGGTGGACGCAAACTTAGGCTCTAAGATTACCATGAAGTATCCATCCTGTTACTTGATGGAGCCGGGAGCGCATGGCGAAGTACTTTCGGTTGCCTTTGCCGGTCCTGGCCAGCAGCAAGATGCTGGCGCTAAGATGCTACACTTTGCGCCTAATACGAGCAGCAAAATCACTTCCAAGTCAATCTCGCGTGGGAATGGGCGGGCATCGTATCGCGGGCTGGTGCGCGTGGCAGCCAAAGCGGAAAACTCCCGGTCTAACGTGGTTTGCGATGCACTGCTGCTTGATCATGAATCGCGTTCCGATACTTACCCCACGATCGACATACATGCCAAAGACGTATCCATCGGGCACGAGGCGACTGTCTCTAAGATTGGCGAGGAGCAGCTTTTTTACCTAAACAGCCGTGGACTGACGGATGAAGAAGCCACCACTATGGTGGTCTCTGGTTTTATCGAGCCATTGGTCAAGGAGCTGCCGATGGAATATGCGGTGGAAATGAACCGTCTGGTCCAACTACAGATGACGGGCACAGTCGGCTAAAGGCGAAGACATGGCGAACGCGAAGCGAAACACAACCCAAATTGATAATCATGAGTTCCCTGGACGTTTCCGTTTGGTGCAGGAAATGCTTGCGGTCAGCCCATTACAGACTTACCGCCGCTCTGCTTGGGAGTTAGCCGAGCAGCTTTCATTCCCATCAAAGAAAGATGAAGCTTGGCGCTGGGTGGATTTGAGTGAGCTGAACTTCGCCGAGCTGCGGCAAGTAAACGGGAGCGCGAGAACGGCTGTGCTTGCTGCTGATAAACTTGAGAGCTTTATCCGAAACGAAAAAAGTTATTTGGGCAGCTTGATTGTGTCACCTGCAGGCGTTATCCGCCAGGTTGATGCCCAAGCAGAGCATGCCGGCGTGATTTTTACGGACTTCCGGACTGCAGAAAAAGAATATCCCGAGCTGGTGGCTAAGTTTGCAGGCAGCGTGGTGAAACCCGATGAGAGCAAATTTGCTGCCATGACCGCAGCCCTGGCTGAGGATGGCTTTTTGCTCTATGTGCCCACAAATTGCCGGCTGGAAAAGCCCTTTTTGGTGCAAATACTGGCTGCAGCTGGGAACCACCAAGCAACTTTCACGCATACCCTCATTTGGCTGGAAGCTGGGGCATCGGCTGATCTTGAGCTTGCCTTTGGCTCCCTGCCGGCAGGCAGTGCCAGCCAAACTTTCCATTCTGGCATCGTAGAGGTTCACTTAGATGACGAGGCTGTATTGAACCTCACTGAAATCCAAGAGTTTGATCATCAGGTTTGGAACATAACCCATGAGCGCGCGCAGGTTGGGCGTAATACCCGATTAGCATGGCTCTATGGAGCCTTAGGAACGCATTTGAGCAAAAATTTTGTCGATATCGATTTGTTAGGAAGGGATGCTGAGGTGCAGGTGAAGGGTTTTTACCTAACCGATGACAAACAACACATTGATTTAGATACTCAGCAAAATCATTTAGCTGCGCGGACCACCAGTAACCTGCTCTTCAAAGGTGCTGTGACTGAATCTTCTGCTGCAGTGTGGGAAGGGATGATTTACGTAGCGCCGACTGCCATGCAGACAGATGGCTATCAATCATCGCGCAACCTGGTGCTAAGTAGGTCTGCTAAAGTAAATGCCATACCTGGTTTGGAAATCTTAGCGGACGATGTGCGGTGCAGCCATGGTGCCACTGTGGGAAAGATCGACGAAGAGGAATTGTTCTACCTGCAGGCGCGTGGGATTCCCTTGCTGGATGCGGAGCAATTAATCCTCGAGGGATTCTTTGGAGAAGTATTAGAACTTACGCCTGATGAAGCGATTAAGGAAGATCTGAAATCAAAGATCAGCAAAAAATTTGCTGAGGTTAGAAGTAGAAGAGAACATACGGAGGTTGGATGAAAAGAAGCAGCTTTATGCGCCCCCCTGAACCCGAGAAACGCTATGAAGTTGGAGATCGGGTTGAAGCTTTTTGTGACCATGAGAAAAATGGTCAGCGAGTAAAGGGTTGGATCAAGGGCACCGTGGTGTCATTAGATGAAAAGAACGTGGCGGTGCAATTCCGGACAACGGTTTATCTTACCGATGGCTGGATGGTCCCGGACCATATTCTCTGGTTCCCGTTTGAGTCCGAGAATATCCGCCCAGTTCAACCCCGTTCGCGCTCTGCTGAGCAAGTGACGCCGGATATGCTCTAAGGAGGAAATGGCTCAGCTTAATGCTGAAAACTCGCCAACAATACGAATGATATCGAAGCCCTCAGCAAATGGCCGCTCAGCGAGTGCGCCATGCCGAATTGCTGTGGAACGCAGTACCGGTTCTGAGAAATAGTAGCGGTCTTTATAGGTGATGTACTGACTAAGGGCTTCGATTTTCTTATTAACGCTTGCTTCCGAGACTTCGACCAGAAAATGGGGGAAGAAATCATAACTACTGCGCAGCACGTCATATCCTAAAACGGTCGTGCCGCGGAAAGCCCGTAAGGCTTCGTTCGTGACGGTTATGTGGTCCTGATGGATATCATGTGGGGTATGCACAAACACGATTTCCGGTTTGAGCGTACGGCGCAGCTGAAGCATCTTCTCCAAAATCTCCTGGCGGGCATCCGGAAAGCGGCGGGTCTCAAAAGTTCCAACTTCGATTTGGTCATCGGTGAGGCCCAAAGTATGCATGCTAATATAGTGCTCCTCCAGCAGGTGCTGCAGCTCAGGGTTCTTTTTATTATCCGAGAAGGTCATGCAGTAAAGGCTGGTTTGATCGAT
>DMCS01000066.1:5124-7859 GCA_003445715.1 Candidatus Mesolinea sp.
GCGATAAACCCGCCCACAACTTTGGTCATCACGAGTTCACCATCGCGTTCGATGCGCGCGCGGGCAACTGCTTCGATTTGCGCCATCACTTTCTCGAAATCTTCATGAGTAACAAATAACGAGTTCCATAAGCGTCGATCCTCGGACATGGAAGCTCGCGTGTATTCCATAAAAGGCTCGACCGTTGAGAAGGTGAGCGGGTTTTCGAAGATATGCTGTTCCACCTTGGAGAATAGCTGCTGCATGGTGCTGTAAATTTCAGAGGCGTAACGCGAGCTGCCGGGCATAGGCGGGATCGGCTTGCCGGTGGCTTCCTTGATGATCTCGTAGAAGATAGCTTTGTTATTAGGCATTGGGCCGGTTGTAAAAAGCCGCCCACCAGGCTTGAGCACGCGGTGCATCTCGCTGAGCGTGAAGGGGATATCTTGCGCGTAGTAGATGGCAAAGCAGGCTGAGACTAGGTCGAAAGTATCGGAAGGCAGGTTGAAGGGTTGGTTGAAATCAAGCTGCTGGAATTTAATGGCATTGTTGACCTTTTTATTTTCTTCCCGCGCCTGGGCGAGCAGAGATTCAGAAACGTCCGTGCCAGTGATATCGGCATCGCCATCAAGGGCATGGTAGTAGGAGAAGCATTGCTTGCCGGCGCCGCAGCCTACGTCTAATATCTTGATGCCTTTTTGCAGCTGCAGGGTGTCTAACATCCAGGCGTCGATATCGCGGCTGCCATATTGGCTGTGAATGTCAATACGTTTGAGTAAATCTTTGGTGGTTTCCTGAAAATCAACTTTCATTTTTTACCTTCTCCTTGAGGATAGCGCAGTAAGTATACAATGGCAAAACCTTTTGTCAAGCGGCGGAGTTTTTCAGGCGGAATCAAAATAGGAGACCTGCGGTCAAATTCCTCGCTCGGTCAGGAGACCGGCGAGAACAAAAAGCTCGGTCTGGAGACCGGCGAGAACGACGGACCAAATATTAGCAGATTCTAGGCAGCATCTCTCCAGCTAGCATCTCGAGCACACGGGTAGTGCCTAAAGGTGTGCGCAGCCAGACCTGCCCAGCTGGATTTTCTGCCACCTTGCCAATCAGCACAGCGCCTTCCCCATAGCGCTGAGAGCGCAAATACGCCAACGCTGTGGGGGCATCTTCCTCGGGCAGGATCACAATCATCTTGCCCTCATTTGCCAGATAAAGTGGATCCAAGCCAAAAAGCTCGCAGGCTTTGCGCACAGGTTGGTCGATGGGAATGGCAGCTTCTTCTAAGGTGATGACAACTTGAGATTGCATGGCAATCTCAGCCAGAGTGGTAGCTAATCCGCCGCGGGTGGGGTCACGCAGCACGTGCACCGAAGGGACTGCCTGGCATAAGCCCCAGACCAAAGCATTCAAGGGGGCAGTATCCGAGCGCACTTCGGATTGAAAGCCTAAATTGCCGCGGGCTTGCATCACGGCAATGCCATGATTCCCGATGGGTCCGGAAACCAGCACTACGTCTCCTGGCTGGGCTTGGTCCCCAGCAATGTGGCGTCCTTCCGGCAGCCAGCCGATACCAGTAGTGCTGATGAAGAGTCCGTCGGATTTGCCCTTTTCGGTCACCTTGGTATCGGCAGCGATGATGCTCACGCCAGCTTCTGCGCAAGCAGCTTGCATCGAACGCAGCACTTCTTCGAGAGCGGCTAACGAGAAGCCTTCCTCGAGGATGAAAGTGGCGGTGAGATAACGCGGCTGTGCGCCCATCATGGCGACGTCATTGACCGTGCCGCAGATTGCCAGCCGGCCGATATCCCCGCCCGGAAAAAACAACGGTGAAACAATGTGCGCATCTGTGGAAACAACCAGGCGTGAACCTGTTGGTACTGGGTTGGATGCGGCAAGAATAGCCGCATCATTGCCGGCATTGAGCGTAGGGTTGCCGATGTACTTTTGAAACAAGTCACGGATAAGCTCATGGGTCATTAAGCCGCCGCTGCCATGCCCGATCACGATTTGATCGTGCTGGTTGAGCGGCAGCGGGCAGACGGGACCTTGCATCGGGGGGAAAGTTGGCTCGCTCATGGCTTCACCCGTTGGTAACGGTAATAAGCGGCGCAAGCACCTTCTGAGGAGACCATCGGAGCCCCTAATGGGGAGGCTGGTGTGCACTCGCGGCCAAAGGCAGGACAGTTATGCGGGGTGGCGACGCCACGCAGCACTTGCCCGGCGATGCACAGAGGCGATTCCTCCAGCGTGTTGAAGGCCACGGGGAAGCGCTCTAGGGCATCGAATTGGCGGTAAGCCTCCCGTAAGCCCAAACCTGAGCGGGGAATCAGCCCAATGCCGCGCCATTGCCGGTCGGCAGGCTCAAACACCTGATTGATCAGCGCTTGTGCGGTGCGGTTGCCCTCTCGTGTGACTGCGCGAGAATAAGCATTTTCTACCGCACAGCGTCCCTCTTCCAGTTGCCGAACCGTCTGGTAAATCCCGCGGGCCAAGTCAACGGGTTCAAAGCCGGTGACCACGATGGGAGTGTGGTATTGGGCTGCGATGGGTTCATATTCCCAGTAGCCCATCACGGCGCAGACGTGCCCAGCAGCTAAGAAGCCGTTTACGCGGTTCTCGGGGCTACTCAGGATGGCATGGATGGCAGGCGGCACAAGCACATTGGCTGGCAGGATGCTGAAGTTGGTAATGTGATTGCGCTCAGCGTGCAAGATACTGGCAGCAATCGAGGGTACAGTAGTCTCAAAGCCGATGGCGAA
>DMCS01000066.1:8037-8866 GCA_003445715.1 Candidatus Mesolinea sp.
GTTTCAACCGCCTCGAGCGAAGTGACGCACACCGGGCAGCCAGGCCCGTGAATGAGGGTGATTTCGGGCGGAAGCAGCTGGTCGATGCCATATTGCAGGAGGGCATGGGTTTGCCCGCCGCAAATTTCCATAATATTCCATGGGCACGTGGTTATGCGCTTGGTCTGATCAATAAACTTACGTGTCAGCTCGGCACTGCGGTAATCAAGCGAGCCCGGAGCGTTCACTTTGCCTCGTTAGTGTTCGCATCGTCCGGATTAAAAGCGTCCAGCTCGTTGAGCAAGCGCAACGTTTCTTGCGCTTCTTCAGCGGAAAGCACATTGAGCGCAAAGCCGGCGTGCACAATCACATATTGCCCCACCTGAGCCTCCGGAGTGGCGGCAAGGCAGACTTCTTGCTGCACGCCGCCAAAATCAACCTTGGACATAAGCGTGCCATCACGCTCGAAGATATCTACAATTTTTCCAGGAATTCCTAAACACATTTTTTCCTCTTGTCATCCTTGCAAACGCGACAATGCCACTGCAGCCTGACCGAGCGAGACACAGCCATCATTAGGCGGAAGCTGGGTGTGAATGATTGGCGTGAAGCCTTCTGCTTCTAGCGCTGGCAGGATTAGATTCATCAACCTCATATTCTGCCACACTCCCCCAGAAATTGCCACCGTGCGCAAGCCGCTTTCATTACGGATTTGCCGGCAAGCCTCCACGGACATGCGCACCAGGCTGTTATGGAAGCGCGCCGCGATGCGCCCTCGGTTCACGCCGGCCTTGAGGTCTGCCACAATCGCACGGATCATGGGCATCGGGTCGATGATGTCATTTTCCAG
>DMCS01000034.1:0-3673 GCA_003445715.1 Candidatus Mesolinea sp.
ATTGTGATCTTCTTGAATATAAAGTTATTCATTTATTAATGTTCTGGACATTTTTAACACCCTCTGGTAAGATAATCCCGTTAAATCCTACGTCTAAAGGGGTTCCTATGCCTCCTATTCTAGAACTCAGGGGTATTACGAAGCAATTTCCTGGCGTTTTAGCTAATGACCATATTGATCTTGAGCTCAATCAAGGCGAGATTTTGGTCTTGCTTGGTGAAAACGGCGCGGGGAAAACCACCCTCATGAACATCCTCTACGGGCTTTACAAACCAGATGAGGGGGAAATATTCATCCATGGTCAACGTGTAGAAATTCACTCGCCTTCGGATGCTATTCGCGCCGGAATCGGCATGGTCCACCAACATTTCATGCTCATCCCAGTTTTTACAGTGACCGAAAACGTCATGTTAGGAGCAGAATCAGTCAAGGCAGGAGACATCCTCGATCGGGAAAGCGCTGCCAAACGTATCCGCGAGATTTCCACAAAATATGGCTTAGCAGTCAACCCAAATGATTATGTCCGTGATTTGCCCGTCGGTGTCCAGCAGCGCGTAGAAATTATCAAGCTGCTCTTCCGAGAAGCTGATATCCTTATTTTTGACGAACCTACAGCTGTGCTCACCCCGCAGGAGTCTGACGAACTCTTCGAGATCATGCGCTCGTTAGTTGCCCAAGGTAAATCCGTTATCTTTATCACGCACAAGCTGCGTGAAGTGATGGAAATTGCTGACCGCATCGTGGTAATCCGCCGAGGTAAGGTCGTAGGCGAGACCACACCAGCAGAAGCAAATAAAGCTACATTAGCCGCGATGATGGTCGGACGGCAAGTTGACCTCGTGGTCGAGAAAAAAGAACCTCAACCAGGTGATGTAGTTTTCAAGATGGAAAATTTGATCGTCGCCGATAAATTCCAAAATGTGGTCGTGGATGAAGTTTCTTTCGAAATTCGTGAGGGCGAGATTTTAGGGATCGCCGGCGTGCAAGGCAATGGTCAAACCGAACTGGTGGAAGCTGTTACCGGCTTGACGAAAATCGCTAGCGGTCAAATTACCCTTTTAGGGCAGGATATTTCCAGTGCCACGCCCCGCAAAATTACCGAGCTAGGAACAGCGCATGTGCCTGAAGACCGTCAGTCGGTGGGGTTAGTGCTGCCTTTCCCCGTAGCTGAGAACTTAGTGCTGTGCACTTACTACAAAGCTCCTTTTTCCAAAGGTATCATCTTGCAATATGATGCTATCTTAGAACATGCAGAACAATTAATTGAGGAATTTGACATCCGCACCCCTACCCCACTCACGCCTGTTTCCTCCCTTTCTGGCGGAAACCAGCAAAAAGTCATCATCGCACGGGAACTTTCCCGTCCGATTAAATTCTTAGCAGCCAGTCAGCCAACACGCGGCTTAGATGTTGGCTCGATTGAATACATTCATAAGTGCATCATCCAAAAGCGCGACGAAGGCTGCGCGGTCTTGCTGGTCTCACCAGAGTTGGACGAGATTTTGGAGCTTTCTGACCGCATCGCCGTGATGTATCGCGGAAAAATTCTCGCGATTGTGCCCAATAAGGGCATTTCTAAGGACTATATTGGTCTGCTGATGGCTGGTATCATTCCCGAGGAACCCATCCAGCCCAGCGGTGAAACCGAAATTGAAGTTACCTTCTGATGAGGCTAACCCATGAGTGAACACGCACAGGAAAAAATAGACTTTGGTCAGCAAGTTCTGAAAGAAATCAACGAACCCACACCAGAAGAAGAAACGCATAAACGTTCTATCTGGTCTACCATCTCAATCCCACTCTTAGCCATCCTGACTGGGCTAATTATTGGTGCAATTCTCATTGCCGCTACCAGTCCAACAGTTTGGGCTGCTTTTGGGGAGTCAGTATGGCGTGGCTTTGGGCAAGCTTTCAATGAAATCGGGAGAGCTTATAGTGCTCTCTTCACGGGATCGATCGTCGACCCAGCGAAAATCATGCGCGCCATCTCCACTGGCGACCCACGGGATATCCGTTCAGCCGTCAATCCCTTCTTAGAAAGTTTAGTTCAAGCTACTCCTTACATCTTCTCTGGTTTGGCAGTTGCCGTGGGTTTCCGCAGCGGGCTGTTCAATATCGGTGTGGAAGGCCAACTTTTCATGGGTGCTGCTTGCGCCACTTTTGTCGGTTATGCCGTCACCGGCCTGCCGGCGTATATCCACATGCCTTTGGCATTCCTGGCAGGAGCTCTGGGAGGCGCCTTTTGGGCTTTCATCCCCGGGCTGCTAAAGGCTAAAACCGGCGGGCACGAGGTGATCAACACGATCATGATGAATTGGATTGCCTTCCGCCTAACAGAATGGCTGCTCTCCGGGCCAATGACGCGGCCTGGTTCGGGCGGCATGCCCCTCAGTCCGATCATCCAAGATACCGCTAAAATCCCTCAGTTTTTTGCTTCGCCAATTCGCTTTCACTTGGGCTTCTTTATCGCTTTGGCGATTGCCTGGCTGATTAACTGGTTACTTTTCAAGACCACGTGGGGCTTGAACCTGCGTACGGTTGGCACAAACCCACGTGCAGCCCGCTACGCTGGGCTGAATACCGACAACTCCATCATGGTTGCTATGGCTATCTCTGGCGCCTTGGCGGGCATGGCAGGTGGGACCCAGATTTTAGCGGTCAACCACAGTATGGCGCTGGGTCTTTCTTCTGGCTATGGTTTTGATAGCATTGCCTTAGCCCTCATTGGCAATAACACCCCTGTGGGCGTGATTTTAGCTTCGCTGCTCTTTGGCACACTGCGCAACGGCGCTACGCGCATGATGGTGGTATCCGCTATTCCTATAGATATTGTGGACGTGATACAAGCCATCATCCTAATCTTTGTGGCTGCGCCGGCTATCATTCGTTCAATTTATCGCCTGAAACAACCTAAGGTTGAAGAAGCCCAAGTCTTCCTGACCGGCTGGGGAGGTAAGTAATGGCTACCACAGCACAAACCATATCCTATAAAAAACTTACGGCAATCTCTCCAGCGCGCAAAATCTCCATGGGGATTGTTGAAATCCTGATTGGCTTGCTAATTTATTTTATCTTTGCCGCCACGCTCACATCTGAAGTTCAGACAGTCTTTGTAATGACACCGGGCGGCATTGACGTGGGGCAAATGGCAGATTGGGTACTGCCATCTCGCCTGACGCTTACCATTTTGGCAGGGGTTTGCGTCGCCCTTGGTATATACCAATTATTCAAAGGCTTTGGCGAAGCTACAAACTCCATTGTCGGTTTGTGCGGATTGATGTTTATCTTTAGCTTCCTTATTTGGCAGGCTAGCGGTAAATCGCTCAACTTAGCCGGCATGCTTTCCAGCGCGGTTTTATTAGCTATTCCAATTACCTTGGCTGCTTTCTCGGGCATCTTAGCGGAGCGCTCCGGTACGATTAACATCGCCATCGAAGGCATGATGTTGATGGCTTCGATGGTCGCAGCGTTATTTGGCAGCCTGACTCAAAACGCTTTACTGGGTTTACTGGCGGGCATGCTCTCTTCCATTCTACTTGCAGCCATACACGCTGTGCTGAGTATCAAATACAAGATCAACCAAGTCGTTTCAGGCACGGTCATCAACATCTTTTCCGCAGGGATGACCGCTTTCATCTCTCAAAAATTCATGCAGGTCAACCAAAGCCTGAAC
>DMCS01000034.1:3705-19224 GCA_003445715.1 Candidatus Mesolinea sp.
ATCTTTGTTTATCTGATGTTTGCTATTCTCATCATTTTACAAGTGGCGCTCTTCAACACCCGCTGGGGGTTGCGCTTCCGCGCTTGTGGCGAGCACCCCAAAGCCGCGGACACGCTTGGGGTAGATGTAATCAAGACGCGCTACATCGGTGTTTTACTGAGCGGGTTGGTAGCGGGCATCGCTGGTGCCTTCTTCACCTTAGGTTCAGTTGGGCGCTTTGATGAGGGTGTAACCGCCGGCAAGGGCTTCATCGGCTTGGCTGCGATGATTTTCGGCAACTGGATGCCTATTGGCAGCTTGGGTGCCGGCTTCCTCTTCGGCTTTGCCGATGCGATTGGTTCCAAGCTTTCTTTGCTGGGCAGTGCCATCCCGCCGCAGTTTATGGCAATGGCACCTTATCTCATTACGATGATTGTGCTCGCTGGTTTCATCGGCAAAGGTCAAGCGCCAGCCGCCGAGGGCGAGCCGTATGAAAAAGAATAGCGATTAATTCAAAACTCCATAGAGCCTTCTCTTCCCAAGAAGAGGCTTTTTTATTCCACGGATAATTCGATAGAAAATCTACTGTCCAAAAAAACGCCGGAGCTAAAATTAAGTTAGAATAGAGAAGATTTGCGCTTCATCAATCGGTACACATCTTATTCTGGAGGCACCATGCAGTCCATCGTTGTAGAACACATTAGCAAAAGCTTTGGAGATGTTCAAGCCGTCAAGGATGTATCCTTTGAGGTTGCACCGGGCGAGATTTTCGGTTTGCTCGGTCCTAACGGCTCAGGGAAAACCACTTCCATCCGCATTATCCTCGATATTTACGAGCCGGATGGCGGCCAGGTCGCCATTTTAGGCGGCCCAATGGACGAGAGCAAGAAGAACTTGATCGGCTATCTGCCCGAAGAACGTGGGTTATATCAAGACGTCACACTAGAAGTATGCTTGCAATACTTAGCCACCCTCAAGGGTATGAGCCGCGAGGAAATTGACGCCAAACTACCCGCTTACTTAGAGCAGTTTGAACTGAGCGAATACCGCAAAAAGAAGGTCAAGGAGTTGAGCAAAGGTATGCAGCAAAAAGCTCAGCTAATTGCAACGCTCATCCATGATCCGCAGGTAATCATCGTTGATGAGCCCTTCAGCTCCTTGGACCCGGTGAATACGCAGTTAGTCAAAGATATCCTCAAAGAGCAGCGCGCCGCTGGGAAAACGATCATGATGAGCACCCACCAGATGAACCAAGTTGAACAGCTGTGTGACAAAATCATTCTTATCGACCATGGCAATGTGCTGCTTTATGGCGGCTTGCAGGAAATCTACGAACGCTTTGCCACCAATCAATTGCTCATCAATACCAGCCAACCTCTGCCAGAAGCGCTACCCGGCGTGGCTCGCATCGAGCAGCTCAATACAATGATCAAACTCACCCCAGAACCCGGCATAACTCCCCATGACCTACTGGTCACGTTAGTCAATCAAGGCATCGCACTGAATGCCTTTGAGATTGCCACGCCTTCGCTAGACGAAATCTTTATCCAGGTCGTGCAAGGCAGCAATAATGGCAATGGTAAGAAGGAGATTCAGCATGAACAAGATGCATGAAGTCGCCAAATATGAATATACGCGGCACGTCAATAACAAGGCTTTCTGGATCACGCTCTTTGCTGTCCCGGCCGGCATTTTGTTGATCATGCTGCTCTCTGTCGTCATTACTTTTGCTTCAATTGATACTGACCCAGTCGGTTATGTTGATCAAGCTGGCCTGATCAAGCAGCCGCAGGTACAACCCGAAAAAACTTCGTTCTTTGAGCCGTTTATCCCGCTCATCCCATATGCCGATGAGACCTCTGCACGATGGGCGGCTGAAGACGGCCAAATTCAAGGCTACTTTGTCATCCCGCAGGGCTATACGGATAGTTATCAGCTAATTTACTATTTCAATAAGCCGCTGAGCAGTGAAATTCGCACTGAGGTCGACACACTCATCCGCACCAACTTACTCGCAGGCGAAACCATCCCAAATTTCGAACGCCTGACGGAAGGCAGCCATTTTACCCAAGCATCTTTGGATGGCACGCGGATAGTTGGTGAAAATGAAGCTGCGAAAATCATTATCCCCATGGTGGTGAGCATCCTCTTCGTTATTGCGGTCATGTCCAGCGGCGGATACCTGTTGCAAGCACTCGTGGAAGAGAAAGAAAACCGCACCATGGAAATTATGGTAACCTCGGTTTCGCCCAACCAACTGATGGCAGGGAAGATCATCGGCAACCTCAGCGTGGGGCTGACGCAGCTGCTCGCCTGGATGGTGGTGGCAGCGGCAGTGCTGATTGGTTTTGGTGACCGCATCCCCTTCATGCAAAATTTGCAGATCCCCTGGGGAGAGCTGATCCTTAGCCTATTGCTCATGCTGCCAGCGTTTGTGTTCACTTCTGCGCTTATGGCGATCATCGGCTCTACTGTAACTGAGTCTCAAGAAGCCTCTCAAGTAACCGGTCTGATTACCTTACCGATCTTCCTACCCTATTTCTTTCTCTCATTCATTCTTCAGAATCCCAATGGTACTTTCGCACGCATCCTGAGCTTTTTCCCGATGAGCGCACCGCTAGCTATGTCCACGCGCATCGCCATCACCAACGTCCCCAGCTGGGAGATCATTTTGGTCTTTGTGATTATGATTCTCTTCTGCCTGCTGACCATCTGGCTGGCTGGCAAAGCCTTCCGGCAGGGCATGCTGCAATACTCCAAACGCGTTCCGCTCAAACAATTGCTAAAAAAGGAGGCTGGACGTGAATAAAGTTTGGTCAATTTTTAAATATGAATTCTACAAGACTGTCTCGCGGCGCTCGTTCATCCTTACATTAATTCTGGTACCGCTCGTGCCGGCGCTCATCCTTTGGGTGCTCAATTCGCTTTCCGCCTCCCAGAGCCAGGCGCTTGGCGAGGTTTTTACCGGCGGAGCGCAGCAAGCATTTCCTTATGGCGTCGTGGATCAGAGTGGTTTAGTCAAAGAGATGCCTGATTGGATCGTTGGAAACAGCCTGGTATTGATCAGCGATGAAACTACCGCCAGGCAGCAAACTCTGGATGGAAAGCTCCAAGGTTATTACGTGGTAACCGCAGATTACTTGGAAAGCGGAGAGGTTATTCTCTATAAAGAAGAAATCAACCCGCTAGCGGGGATAGAAGGCACCGCTATTTTCGAGCAGCTAATGCAATATAACTTGCTCGGCGGGGATATGGACCTATACCTCAAATATACCCAAAGCCCTTCCATTCAGATGGTTGAAATCAACCCGCAAACGGCGGATGCGCGCGATACCGATAACCCTCTTACTTTTTTGGTCCCGTATGCAATCACCTTGTTTTTCTACACGATCATCTTTACCAGCTCCAGCATGCTGCTTACCGCCATCAGCAAAGAGAAAGAAAACCGCGTGATGGAAATGCTACTTTCTTCAGTAAAGCCTACTCAGCTTTTCACCGGCAAACTGATGGGCTTAGGGCTGGCAAATCTGCTCCAGATGGCGATCTGGTTTGGCGCAGCTCTGCTCTTGCTGCGCCTGAGTGGCCAAACTTTCGCCATTCCAGCCAACCTGCAAATACCTGCATATGTCTTTCTCTATGGCATTGTGTTCTTCGCCCTTGGGTTTGCATTTTACGGCAGCTTAATGGCGGGTTGGGGTGCGATGGTTCCTAACCTGCGGGAAGGCAACCAATCGACTTTTGTGTTTTCCCTTCCGCTGCTATTTACGATTATCTCCATTAGCACCCTGATCAACGAACCACACGGTACCCTTTCCACTGTGCTTAGCATTCTGCCGCCCACGGCGCCCGTCGCTATGATGACGCGCTTAGCCATCGGCGGCGTGCCGCTCTGGCAGGTAGGTGTGGCTCTCGCGCTGCTGGTGCTTTCCGATCTATTTCTCATCCGATCGGTGGCGAAGATCTTCAAATCACAATATTTGCTTTCCGGCAGCGCAGCTTCAATAAATACTTTCTTCAAGGTGCTCTTCCAGCGTCAAGCTTCGGGCTGACTTGACAAATCTGGGTGAAGCTCTACAATAAGAAATCGAACGCTTTGTTTGATGCTATTTTGTGCGCCTTGGAGATATGATGAAAAATAAAAAGACAATGAGTAGCCTCTTTTTGCTCAGCTTGAGCATAATTCTGCTGCTCTCCGCTTGCTCACCTGCCACACCCACAATGAGCCCAGAAGAAATTATGACCAGCATTGCTGCAACAGTAGCAGTTGATTTCACGCGTACCGCCATTGCTCGCCCAACCGATACCCCCACCCCGCTGCCCACCCCCACTAACACCGCCACGCCCATCACACCCACTATCGCCATCACCAATACTCCAGCGAGCACCCAACTTCCTACCTCCCTCCCAGGCGGGCAGGATGCCGGCGTTTGGGTTTCCAGCGATCCAGCAGATGGCAGCAACATCACCGCTGGGCAGCCATTCGACGTGAGCGTGACCCTCATGAATACTGGTACGACCACCTGGACCACTGCCTACGCGATTAAATTCACCAGCGGAGAGCGTATGGGAGCGCCAGAGTCAATTCCCATGCCTCTGGATGTGCCTCCCACCAAGTCCATCACGCTGACGGTGAACTTTACTGCCCCCTCAACAGCTGGACCCGTGCGCAGCAATTGGCAGATTGTCAATGCTGCTGGCACCGGTTTTTACACTTTTTACTTCGAATATAACATCGTCACCCCCTGATTTCTCCCATGATGAGAAGCAAATGTCCCTAAAAGATGCACTCAAAGCCGAAGCTGACCAGCTCGGCTTTGTTCTTTTTGGAGTCGCGCCAGCTATCCCGCCGCCGCATTACCCCATATATCAAGCTTGGATCAAGGCTGGACGGCAGGCGGGCATGGCGTATCTTGCCCGTCCAGAGGCTGTAGCTGCCCGCGGTGCGCCCGAGCAGCTGCTGCCAGGCTGCCGTTCGATCCTCTGCGTGGCGCTGCCCTACCCGCCGCCTGCCCCAACCTCCGCTGAATCCTCTGACCAAACACGCGGCAGCATCGCTGCTTATGCTGTCTTGCCTGACTATCACGCCCTCATGCGGGAAAAGCTCAACGCGCTTGCAAACCGCTTGCCTGAGCTGGTTGGCAAACCTGTGCACACGCTGGTTTGCGTAGACACTGCTCCCATTTTAGAAAAGGACTATGCTTTCATGGCTGGTTTGGGTTGGATCGGGCGTAACTCGCTGCTCCTCACGCCGCAATTCGGCTCCTATGTCTTCCTTGGCGAGCTGCTCACTGACCTGAAACTGGAAGTGGATCAGCCGCTTGAAGGCGACCCATGCGCTCAATGCCGACTATGCGTGCAAGCCTGCCCAACACAAGCCCTGCGCCCCGAGCGTTCCGTGGACGCGCGCCGCTGCCTCAGTTATTGGACCATCGAGCACCGCGGACCTGTTCCAGAAGAGTTGCGGCGCTCTATCGGCACGCGCATTTTTGGCTGCGATAACTGCCAATTGGCATGCCCGCTCAACGCTCAAGGCATTCCTGGTGGCTTTACCTATGCGCAGGAACCTGTGGTTGATCCATTCCCAGACCTACTGGCTGAGTTTGCGCTCACCCAGCCTGAGTGGCAAGCCAAGTATGGCCAGACTCCCGTAGCACGGGCAAAATACGCCGGCTTCCGCCGCAATGTTGCCTATGCTCTGGGCAACGCGGGCGATCCACTCGCCTTACCCGCTTTGCAGCAAGCCTGCGAGCAGGACCCAGATCCCACTGTGCGGGATGCTTGCGCCTGGGCACTAAAACAACTGCAGACCAATTGAGCAGATTAAGCATGCGTAAAAGTTACTTTAATCTTTCAATTTAACCGAAAATTATGGCATAATCAATCAAACGATGACATCCAATGCTGATTCGATGCCTCCCGCTCATCAAGAGCCCCCTTCTTTTCCATCCCCCACGTTTAGGATTAGTTCCATTCCCATCTTCGGTAAACTCATCTTGGCACCCATGGATGGGATCAGTGACCCGCCTTTCCGGTTAATCACGCGGCGCTTGGGCTCGGCTTTTTCCCTCTCTGAGTTCATCAACACTTTAGATTATGACCTGCATAAGCACTACCAACACAGCCGCTTTGCCTTTCAGCCGCGCGAGCGTCCTTTTGGCATCCAACTTTTGGATAATGACCCCCAGCGCATGGCTGACTGTGCTGCGGAAATCTATGCAGAATACCACCCTGATTTTTTCGATATCAATTTAGGTTGTGCAACCAGCCGCGTTGCCTCGCGCGGTGCCGGCGTGGGGCTGATGCGCACACCGGAAAAAGTAGCCCAGATTTTCCAGCTGGTTAGCCGAGCCGTGCCCGTGCCTCTCACCGCCAAAATGCGCTTAGGGTGGGACGAAGACACACTAAATTACCGTGAAATTGCGGAAATTGCCGCTGCCAACGGCGCCCAAGCGATTGCGCTGCATGGCCGCACGGGCAAAATGGCTTTCCGCGGCAAAGCCCGCTGGGAGCCGATTGCCGAACTGAAAGCTTGCCTGCCAGTGCCCATCATTGGCAATGGCGACGTGACCACGCCAGCGCTTGCGCGTCAGATGCTCGCCGAAACGGGCTGCGATGCAGTGATGATTGGACGCGCCGCCAAAGCTAACCCATGGATTTTTTCCTGGCGGGAGCGCAGTGAGGTAACCCCCGACGAGGTTTACGGTCTGATTCGCTATCAATATCAGGCTATGCAACCTTATTATCCGGAGGGAGCTATCTTACCTTTTCGCAAGTTCCTCAAGGCTTATTTGGAACCATATGCCTTACCCAAGCGCAGCTTACAAGCTATCCTCACGAGCAAGCGCGAAGATCAACTTTTCAAGCGGATCGATCACCTCTTTTTAGAGCTTGGGGTGTTAAATTTAAACGCGGCAGAAACAGATTTTGATAAATTTATGCAGAATTGGTGAGTATTAACATAATCAAAATTTTTTTACAAAGGAGTTCTTATGGAAGATATAAAGCATAAACTTGAAATCCGGGCGTGGACGATGTACGACTGGGCTAACTCGGCTTTTGCCACTACGGTCATGGGTGCCATCTTGCCAACTTACTTCAGTGCATACATTGCCGCTGGAAGGTCATTGAGCCTTTGGGGGTATACCGTGGCAATCGGCAGCCTCCTCGCTGCATTGATGAGCCCAATCCTTGGCGCAATTGCTGATTTTCGCGGCTCTAAAAAGAAATTTATGGCGATCTTCGTTGCCTTAGGCGTGATCAGTACGGGCTTGCTTTTCTTCGTCGATCAACCCGAAGAATGGCTGCTCTGTTGCATCCTCTACATCTTAGGCATAATCGGATTTGCTGGCTCTCTGGTCTTCTACGATTCGCTTCTACCGCATGTGGCTCACGAGGATGAGATTGATCAAGTCTCCTCGCGCGGCTTTGCGTTGGGCTACATCGGCGGCGGCATCCTCTTGCTTATCAACATCATTATGATATTCTTGGGACCCAGCTTGACACCTGGCATGGGTGAGCCGCAAGCCACCATGTTTTGGATGCGTTTGAGCTTGGCAAGCGTGGCGGTTTGGTGGGCTGTTTTCTCCATCCCGCTCTTCCGCCATGTGGATGAACCAGTGCGTATGGCGGAAAAGGGCGAAATTGGTGAAAGTGTCGTCAAGGTGGGTTTCCAACGTTTTATTAAAGCCCTCAAAGATATTAGCAAATTCCAGGATTTATTCTGGTTCATGCTCACCTTCTTAGTTTATTCAAATGGCATCGGCACCATTATCACCATGGCGGCTGCCTTCGCAACCGATTTGGGCTTTAGCATAATGACCGTTTTGGGCACCTTTCTGATGGTGCAATTTGTAGCGGCGCCTTTTTCTATCCTTTTTGGTAATTTAGTCAAAAAATGGGGCAGTAAAAAAGCGATTACCGTCAGCTTATTGATTTACACTCTCGTGGCAATTTTAGGCTTCTTCATGAACGAGGAATGGCATTTCTTTGTGCTTGGTTTTGGGGTTGCCATGGTGCAAGGTGGCAGTCAGGCGCTGAGCCGCTCTCTGTTTGGTCGGCTGCTGCCCAAAAGCAAAAGCGCTGAGTTTTATGGTTTCTTCAGCGTGGCGGAAAAATTCAACACCGTCATCGGTCCGGCAGTAATGGCATTTGTCACCAATCTGACTGGCAGTGGCAGATGGGGCATTGTCTCACTGGTAATTTTCTTCCTGGTTGGCATCGCGATGCTGCAGCGATTGGATATCGAACGCGGCATGCAGCGCGCTGCTGAAGAAGATGCTAAGATGATTGTCATCGAATCGTAACATTGCAAACCTATCCGGTCTCTCGGTTTTAGTAACCGAGAGACCGGATGCATTTTGTGTTTGTGATGGTAGCTCAAATGATATAATTTCTTCATCTCATCTTACAAAGTCCGAGGAGTTTCAACCCAATTCTAAAATGAAAAAGTTCCGCGTTGCGGTTTTGGCAAACCTGAAGAAAAATGCCCCGCACTTTGAAGGTGTGTCCGATGACCAATGGGCAGACCTTGATTCCGAATCCACCATTGAAGCAATCTGCGAAGCAATCCGTGCCGGTGGCAACGAAGCTGATTTCCTCGAAGCCGATGAGACTATCATGGACACTGTGCGTGCCTATAAGCCTGATATCTGCTTCAACATCAGCGAGGGTCACTACGGCGATGCCCGCGAAGCCCAAATTCCTGCCATTCTCGAAAAGCTGCAAATCCCCTACACGGGCTCCAAGGTGCTGTGCCTCGCGCTCACCTTGGATAAACCCATGACCAAGCGCATTCTCGCCTGGCACGGCTTGCCTACGCCAGATTTTCAGTCCTTCGAGCGCGTGGACGAACCTTTGGACGAGAGCATGACCTTTCCGCTATTCGTCAAGCCCAGCCGCGAAGGAACGGGCATGGGCATCAGCTACAATTCCATTGTTCATGATGAAGGTGAATTGCGCCGGCAATTGGAGTTTATCCTACGCACATACCATCAGCCTGCATTAGTCGAAAAATTTATCGAAGGGCGCGAGATTACTGTCGGTCTGGTAGGCAATCTGGTCGGACCGGTGGCGCACCGCATCCCCGCCAATGAGAATGCCCCGCGCATTCAAGCTGGATTAAATTTTATGCCCCCGATGGAAGTGGACCTGAAACCCTATCTGCTCACCGATGGTGTGTATGATAACCGCCTGAAGACTGCTCTTGCCGACCAGTTAGATTACCTCTGCCCGGCGCCAATCCCAGAAGACATTGTGGATGAGCTTAACTGGTTAGCTGCAGCGGTTTTCCGCGTCACCGGGGCACTGGATGTCGCCCGGGTCGACTTCCGCCTGGATATCAACGACAATCTCAAACCATATATCCTGGAAATTAACCCTCTGCCTGGGCTTTCTCCAGGCATCTCTGACCTGGTCATCGAAGCTGCTGCTGCAGGCATCGACCACACCGAGCTGGTCAATATGATCCTGCTCACCGCATTGGAACGCTACAAGATGATTTAATGCACACAAAAAAGCTGCTCGAACGAGCAGCTTTTTGTATCAAGAGTAAGTTTACGACCGCCGGTCGTGGTGACCACCGCGGCTGTTGCTGTGTCCACTGCTTCGGCTGCCTCCCCGGCTGGAGCCGCCGCTGCTGCTCCTCTTACCCTTGGGGGTGTCATGTTCCCGGGCTTCTTCCGGCGTCCAGCCTTCTAGCAACGCCACGCGTGAGAGGCGGACTTTGCCGTCGGGGCTGATATCGGTAACCATCACCGTCAATTCATCGCCCACGTTAACAACATCTTCGACCTTATTCACGCGGCTGCTAGCAAGCTGGGAAATATGCACCATGCCATCTACACCAGGTAAAATCTCAATAAAGGCGCCAAAATCAGTCACGCGCACGCACTTGCCCGTGTAAATATGGCCAATCTCCGGCACTTCCACCATGCCTAAGATACGTTCTTTGGCTTCATCAAAGCCAATCCCATCAGTGGAGGAAATGTAAACCGTTCCATCCTCATCGATATCAATGCGAGTGTTGGTTTCATCCTGCAAGGTGCGGATCGTCTTCCCGCCTGGACCGATTATGGCTCCAATTTTTTCCACCGGGACCAGTACGGTTTCAATGCGAGGGGCATGCGGCTTAAGGGTGGGGTTGGGTTCAGCAATGGTCTGCAGCATAACATCCAAAATCGCTAAGCGCGCCGTTTTAGCCCGCTCTAACGCTTCTGCCATAATCTGTGGGGTAATCCCGCTGATTTTGATATCCATCTGCAAAGCAGTGATGCCATTGCGCGTGCCAGCGACTTTAAAGTCCATATCGCCCAAGTGATCCTCTGCCCCTAAAATATCGGTTAGGATAACATAGCGCTCACCTTCTTTGATCAAGCCCATCGCTATGCCAGAAACAGGGGCGCTGATCGGCACGCCCGTATCCATGAGGGCGAGCGTTGAGCCGCATACCGAAGCCATAGAAGAAGAGCCATTCGAAGAGAGCACTTCCGAGACCAAACGCATGGTGTAAGGGAAATCTTTCTCGTCTGGCAGCACCGGCACAAGCGCCCGTTCTGCCAAAGCACCATGACCAATTTCTCGGCGGGATTGCCTGCCAATGCGTCCTACCTCACCCGTACAATAGGGCGGGAAGTTATAGTGGTGGATGTAGCGCTTGGCTTCGGTCTCGATGAGATTATCTAATTCTTGAGCTTCCTTAGGCGTACCTAAAGTTGCCAAGGTAAGCACTTGGGTTTCTCCACGCGTGAACAACCCGGAGCCATGTGCACGCGGGCTGATGTTCACCTCACACGAAATCTCGCGAATTTCATCAAACTTGCGGTTATCAGGGCGCTTGCCCTCATTGAGAATGCGATCGCGCACAATTAGGCGTTCTGCCTCATCAAACGCTTTACCGTAATCCAGTTTTTGCTCATCAGTCAATTCCGTTGCAGCGGCGACTTCTTCAAGGTAAGTTTCCTTGAGCGAATCAATACCGTCATACATGTTTTCCTTGCCGTAAGGCTGGTCTAGGATCGCAGTCAAGCGTTCACGAATGCTATCGCGTGCCTGCGCAATTAATGCTGAATCAAGGATTTTCACCTCGACGGTTTGCTTGGGTTTACCCACTTCCCTTTGCATCTGTTCTTGCAAAGCAATAATCGGCTGGATCTCACGATGCGCGAGCTCTAACGCTTCCACAATTAGATTTTCGCTGACTTCATTAGCGCCGCATTCCACCATCAAAATGGCTTCTTTTGTGCCAGCAACGCGCAAGTCCAACTTTGACTCTTCAATCTCAGGTAAGGTAGGGTTCACCACGAGTTGATCGTTGATGTAACCAATACGTACCGCACCGACCGGCCCACCGAAAGGAATATCCGAGATCATCAGCGCGGCTGAAGCTGCATTGATCGCCAGAATATCCAGTGGATTTGTGGGGTCAGCTGATATCGACATTAAAACCACCTGCACTTCATTGCGCATCCCTTCTGGGAAAAGTGGTCTCAGCGGTCGGTCAGTAAGCCGAGCCACAAGAGTAGCTTCTGTGCTGGGTCTGCCTTCGCGGCGGAAGAACGAACCGGGGATCTTGCCGCCGGCATACATACGTTCTTCGTACTCAACAGTTAAGGGGAAAAAGTCCGTACCTTCACGGACTGCGCCCATTGTGGCGGCGGCAAATATCACGGAATCGCCTTGGCGCAAAGTGAGCGCACCTCCGGCTTGGCGGGCAAGCCGCCCCGTCTCGAAGGTGACTTCCTTATCGCCTAAATGAGTTGAAAAATATTTTACTTCTGGTTTCATTTTGTCCTTTCATCTGGTTGCGCCAGTGCAGGGACTGAAAGCCAGCGGTCAATATTTGGCCGCTGCCTTTCAATACCCGACTGGCTGCAAATTAATTATTGTTTTTTAATCATATTATCCGCAAAATGATAGTTGCGCAAGCGACTTGTATTGCCTGCGCACTACCCATTGCGGTTTGATAACACATTCCGAAATTTCGATTTATCGCCTACGGATATTGAGAGATTCAGTAATTGCAAGGAATCGATCGTAATCTTTTTGGCGTAAATAAGCTAACAACCGGCGGCGTTGACCGACGAGCTTGAGCAAGCCGCGGCGTGAACTCTCATCGTGCTTGTTGACACGCAGGTGTTCGGTAAGTTGCTTGATCCTTGCCGTCAGCAAAGCAATCTGCACTTCTGGCGAACCTGTATCCCCTGGCTGGCGGGCATATTTATTGATAATTTCCGTTTTTTCAGCTTGTTTTAATGCCATGACATCTGCTCCTAATTTATTTTTGCAAGTCTCCTGCTGCGCAGCTCAACACCACACAACGGACTAGTCATTGGTTCTTATTATATCAGAACTTCAGATTCCGCAAGCCAAAGCTTCACCACTGTAAGGGCAAAGTGATAATGTCCTAAAGTAGCAGATTAGAAATGTCCTAATTAGAATTACGAAGCTGTGTTCTTGTTTGGTGCCCTGCGGGCAGGCTGCGCACTATCTTGACCATACCAAATGGCTGTGGAGACCTGCGGTCAAACCCGCTCGCACGGTCTGGAGACCGGCGAGAACAAAAAAACCGTTCTTTCGTGGTCTCCTGACCATGAAAGGCAGTTGACCTTTAGGTCTCAAAAAATTGATGAACATATTATCATAATCATTTATGAAGGCAGGAAAATCGGGAGACCTGTGGTCAAAACCGCTCGCTCGGTCTGAAGACCGGCGAGAACAACATCATGTTCTTTCATGGTACCCTACGGGCAGGCTACGCACTCTCCTGACCATGAAAGGCAGTTGACCTTTAGGTCTCAAAGAAGCTGTTTTAATATGATAATTGTTTATCATAAACACCTAAAATGCGGAGACCTGCGGTCAAAGCTACTCGCCCGGTGCCCTGCGGGCAGGCTGCGCACTCAGGAGACCGGCGAGAACATATGGTGCAAAATAGAAATGTCCTAATTAGAATTACGAAGCTGTGTTCTTGTTTGGTGCCCTGCGGGCAGGCTGCGCACTATCTTGACCATACCAAATGGCTGTGGAGACCTGCGGTCAAACCCGCTCGCTCGGTCAGAGACCGGCGAGAACAACATCATGTTCTTGCATGGTACCCTACGGGCAGGCTACGCACTCTCCTGACCATGCAAGGCTTGTGACCTTTAGGTCTCAAAGAAGCTGTTTTAATATGATAATTGTTTATCATAAACACCTAAAATGCGAAGACCTGCGGTCAAAACCGCTCGCACGGTCTGGAGACCGGCGAGAACATATGGTGCAAAATAGAAATGTCCTAATTAGAATTACGAAGCTGTGTTCTTGTTTGGTGCTCTGCGGGCAGGCTGCGCACTATCTTGACCATACCAAATGGCTGTGGAGACCTGCGGTCAAAACCGCTCGCACGGTCTGGAGACCGGCGAGAACAAAAAAACCGTTCTTGCATGGTAACCTACGGGCAGGCTGCGCATTCGGAGACCGGCGAGATCAAGGATTGCCTTCAACGGATTCCCACACTCAATCGAATGCGTGAATGTAGGTATAATGTGCGCATGCAACAAAACCGAACTTCACCCTTTGATATCCGCGGTACGAAGGTTCTTTACCTATTATTGGCTGTCATCGCCAATGTCGCTTTTGCTCTGGCATTCTTCAGCTTTGTGGATTGGCTGCTGCTCAACTACGGTGAAGCTGTCACTGGCGTGGATACCACCTTGATGCTGGGGCTGTTTATGGGGGCTCTGTTGATCGCCTTCTTGATCAGCTTTTTAGCCAAAGACGGCCGCGGAATCACTTATGGTCTTTTCGGCAGCTTAGGCGGGCTTGTGCTGGCGCTTATAAGGGTCTGGAATAGCTCCATCCTGCTTGCTATTTTGGTAGGCTTGATGAGCGTGATGGGTGGCTATAACGGCGGTTTGCTCGGGGAAAACTTCCGCCGTAACCAGCAAAGGCGCAAGAAAAAGCAATAACTTCCTACTAAGATAAAATCAACTTGAGGAGGTTGGCAGCCAAGGCATCGCTGGTCCGCTTTTACCCAAGCGCTCAGCCAAAGCCGCCCGCAGCGCTTGCCGGTCATCCCAAGCATATTCTGTCTTGGCAAAGCACATCGACTGCTCGTGACCCTTTCCGCACACAATCACCAGATCCCCCGGCTGCGCCATTTGCACAGCTTTGCGGATTGCTTCACCGCGATCGGGGATGCGCCAAAAATTCTGCCCTTCCAAGCCGCCTGCCTGACGGGCAGCTTCTGCCATCTCCGCAAGGATATCTTCCAATGCTTCAGTACGTGGATCTTCAGCAGTCAATATGGTGAGGTCGGCTCGCTGCAAAGCAATCTGCGGCATCAGGCGGCGCTTCTCGCGGTCCCTAAGCCCAGCCGAGCCGAAAACAGCAATGACCCGTCCATGGCTCAAGCCGCGAGCTGTTTCCAGCGCCCGTGCCAAGCCGTTGGGAGTATGCGCAAAATCCACTATTGCCAAAAATTCCTGCCCAAGGTCAATTTTTTCCATACGCCCTGGCACACCAGGCAAATTAGCCAGCGCAGCCACTGCAATTTCAAATGGAATGCCCAAGCCAACCACGCATGCCCCCAGCGCAGCCAAGCTATTGGAGACGTTGTAGATCCCGACCATAGGGGTGCGCACGCGTGCAGTCTGCTCTGCGCCAATATGGCAAGTAAAAGCCAATTCATGCGGTTGGTTATCGATTGCGTCAGCCCACAAGTCTGCCTCATTGAGGATGCTGTAGCTGACCTGCTTGGCTGGCGAGATACGTTTAAGGTAACCATAAGAGCGGTCGTCCTTATTGAGCACCGCCAAGCGCAGGTTCCCGATGGACTTGCGCGGGGTTTGAGCTAAGCTTTCAAAAAGCTTCCCTTTGGTGGCAAGATAATTTTCGTAGGAGCCGTGGAAATCCAAATGCTCATGCGTTACGTTAGTAACCACAGCCACATCAAAGTCGCAAGCGATCACACGCCCCTGCGCCAAGCCATGGGAAGTTGTTTCCAAGACGCAGTGGCTCAAGCCAGCCTGAACCATTTGATCTAGGTAACCTTGAACGTCCGGAGCTTCAGGTGTGGTGACGTGAAATCCTGTATCGAGCACCGCATCGCCAATACAAGCGCTCACCGTTGAGATCATCCCAGCCTGGATGCCGGCGCTGCGCAAGATATGGTAAATCATCCAGGTAGTCGTGGTTTTGCCATCCGTCCCGGTCACGCCAATCATCCGCAGCTTTCGCGCGGGGAAGTCATGCAACGCCGCAGCCAGATAAGCAACTGCACGGTGCATATCACCTTCCACCTGCAGGTAAGGGACGGGCAACCCCTCGGGGGCTGGGCGATCGCTCATCACTGCAACAGCTCCAGCAGCCAACGCTTGCGGAATATAGTCGAAACCATCAGCGTTTTCTCCTTTGAGAGCAGCAAAGAGCATCCCCGGCTGCACCTGGCGCGAATCGATGCTGATGCCGGAAATGCGCACTGAGGGCACCGGTCCTATAGGGACAATCGGGATGCGTTTGAATAAACTTTGTAGGTTGCGTTTGGGTTTAATCATTAATCATTCC
>DMCS01000065.1 GCA_003445715.1 Candidatus Mesolinea sp.
TTTCTATTTAAGCCACAATATCAGTTTGCAGTAGCTAGTTCGGCAATCTTGAGGATGACTTCTACGGCTTTTTCCATGGATTCAACCGGCACAAACTCATAGCGCCCGTGCATGGCATGCCCACCGGCGAAGATATTCGGCGTGGGCAAACCCATATACGAAAGCCGGCTGCCATCTGTACCGCCGCGCACCGCAATGATGTGCGGTTCGAGTCCAACCGATATATACGCAGCCTTCGCCACCTCAATGATCTCCGGGTGCGGTTCGATCATCTTGCGCATATTGTAATATTGGTCCTTAATCTCCACTTCAACCACAGGCTCGCCATAACGCTGATTGAGGAAGTCTGCTGCCGCTTGCATCAGGGCTTTCTTTTGGGCAAAACGCTCATCGCTGTGATCGCGGATAATATATTCGAGTTTAGCCGCTTCCACAGTGCCTTCCATCCCCATTAAGTGGTAAAAACCTTCGTAGCCCTCGGTAAACTCAGGGCGCTCAAAGACGGGCAGCAGGTCGTTATATTCCATGCCAATTAAAATAGCATTGAGCATAATGCCCTTGGCAGTTCCTGGGTGCACATTGCGCCCATGCACGTACACTTTAGCACTCGCGGCGTTGAAGGTCTCGTACTCCAGCTCGCCAATTTCGCCGCCGTCAACAGTGAACGCGTAGTCAGCACCAAAGGCTTTCACGTCAAAGTAATCCACCCCGCGCCCTACCTCCTCGTCGGGCGTGAAGGCGACTTTGAGCGTGCCATGCGGGATTTCTGGGTGGGCTATGAGGGTAGCCATGGCGGTCATAATCTCTGCTACCCCGGCTTTGTCATCCGCACCAAGCAGCGTAGTGCCGTCAGTCGTCACTAACGTCTGCCCCACATATTTACGCAAATCCGGGAAGCGTTCGGGTGAGAGGCGGATATCCTCTTCCGCGTTGAGCACAATCTCGCCGCCATCATAGTGTTCAATCACGCGCGGATGCACATTCGCTCCGCTGGCATCCGGGCTGGTATCCACATGCGCTAAGAAGCCTACCACCGGAGAAGCTTTGCCGTTATTGGCTGGCAGCGTGGCGGTCACATAGCCGTAGTGATCCATGCGCACCTCTTGCATGCCGATTTGTTTCAATTCATCAGCCAGCAGGCGCAAAAAATCCAACTGTTTGGCAGTACTGGGGTAAGTTTCAGCATCTCGCGTCGATTGAGTGTCGATTTGCACGTAACGGATAAAGCGGTCTAAAACATCGGACATTTTTCTCCTTTTCTGGGCTTTAAAGTGTCTCAAGTCTTTCTTTCGGAAAGATTTTATCACGCAGGTATACGCATCATTGAATTTACTGCAAAATCTGCTGACCCGGGAAAAGCTTTTTAGAGTCTTTATAAAGTGTGGGTTAGTATTGTGCCATTACCCTGTTCTTACATGGTACCCTGCGGGTAGGCTGCGCATCCTCCTGACCGTGCAAGGACTGTGACCTTTCGGTCTCAAAGAATACAGGAGACCTGCGGTCATTCCCACTCGCTCGGTACCCTGCGGGTAGGCTGCGCACTCAGAGACCGGCGAGAACAAGAAAGTTCTTTCGGAAAAATTTATCACGCAGGTAAATCCATTATTGGATTAACTGCATCATCTGCTCAAACAGAGTTGCTTTTTAGAGTGTTTGTGGCGCTTGGTTTAAAATTGTGTCAATATAAAGGAGCTCATTATGCTTTCTAAAGAGAAACCCACCCCAAAGCGCACACATAGCAACATCTTTTTCGCATTGATTGCGCTCGCTGCCTTTCTCTTGATAATGTATCTGCGTCTGCCGCGGTCGCATTCCATCCCGCCTCGCTTGGGCAGCCGCGCCAAGATCGAAGTGTTAGCCACTTACCCGCACGATACCGACGCCTTCACACAAGGTTTAGTTTATGCCGATGGTTACTTTTATGAAAGCACTGGGCTTTATGGCAAGTCCACCTTGCGCAAGGTGGAGCCTGCTACGGGCAAAGTAGTGCAAGAGCTAAAGTTGGAAGACCAATACTTTGCCGAAGGGCTGGCGCTCTACGCCGACCAGCTTTACCAGCTCACCTGGAAGGAGCATACCGGCTTCATTTACGATAAAGATTTAAGGCTGCAGTCCACATTTACTTATCCAACGGAAGGCTGGGGGCTGACAACCGACGGCAGCAGCCTTATCCTTTCGGATGGCAGCGCCACACTGTATTTCCTGGACCCGCAAAGCTGGCAGACTACGCATACGGTACAAGTCACGCAAGCTGGTCAGCCTGTCGAGAAGCTCAACGAGTTGGAGTACATTCAGGGAGAAGTGTTTGCCAACATTTGGTATAGTGACATCATTATCCGCATCGACCCAACCAATGGAGAAGTGCTGGGTCAGATCGACCTGAGCAGCCTGAGGGAAGGCGCCAACGCGCCCAATCCGGCGGACGTCTTGAACGGCATCGCTTATGATGCCAAACAAGATCGCTTATTTGTAACCGGAAAAAACTGGCCCTTTGTGTACGAAATCGCCCTGGTGAACGCAGACTGAGCCGCTTAAATGGCTCTCACCCGCGGGCGGAGTGCCTCCAGCCGGGCTTCCTTTAGCCCCGGCAGAGTATCCAGCATATAAAGCGGCCCAAAGCCCTCCAAGCATAAGGCTGCAGTGATATTTCCGCATAGCGTGGCTTCCACTGGATCATAATTTTTGCGATAGCCAAAGAGGAACGCCCCATCAAAAGCGTCCAACATGCCCGTAGGGTCCACCACGCGTGTTGGGTACGCCGGCACGATCCAGCGCTTAGCCTGCAGCCGGCTATAGACCCAGGCGGAGCCATCCGCCATATTCACGACGATAATCTCAGGGCCGTAAGCCGCCAGTGCCACCGCTATCTCCCACACATCCACGCTGCGTCCCTGAAATAAGCGCTTGGCCTCAGCTTCGGTGGTCATAAAAACGGTCAGGTCGGTAATGAGCGCGCGTATATCCTCCCAATAGGTTGGGTCCATATAACAAGTTGTTGAGCGCATTGTCAGAATTTCGATCAATCCGGTTTTGAGCAGTGAGGGCATCAGCTTATGCGACATAAAATCAATTGGGCAGATATGCGCTGCGGGCGCGTCCAGATAGCTATGCGGAACATCATTAACGTGCAGCGAGAAAGGCTCATATTCTACTTTGCTGCAAAAGCGCTGCTCAGCTGTCTCGTATCCCATCAACTCACGCGGAAAAGGGATTTTTCTTTCAGCAAAGTAGGTTAGCGGATTGTCCATCCGTGGTGTGAGCGGGTCTAGATAGACGATAAAGCGGCGGTCATCCAGCGGCTCGTCAACCGTACGGATGCCCCCAGTATCAATGCCTGCCTGACGCAGCTGATCCAGCCAGTCTTGTGGGAACTCGCTATTGACGCGAGCGACTAAGCCCGCCTTCCCACCCCAAAGCGCATATCCTGCCGCTGCGTAGGGTAAATTACCGCCTAAAACATTCAGCTGGGGTTTGCCTTCAAAAGGCAGGATAAAATCGCGCTGGAGCCTGCCTCCAAAAACGGCATTCAGCGGGGTAAGAAATGTTTCACTCATGCTTATACTTCTGAAAGGGTCATCTCTAACAGGCGCTTATGATAATGCTCCAGGTCCTCAGCCGGTTGCGGATAATGCATATCCAGGTCTTTGAGCGTCTTGACCACAATTTTAGCAATCAACCAATTACGATACCATTTTTTATTTGCGGGGATTACATACCAAGGTGCCCAAGCTGTGCTGGTACGGTTGAGCATATCTTCATAAGCATGCATGTATTCATTCCACCGTTCGCGCTCGCTAAGGTCACCCGGATTAAACTTCCACTGCTTAGTTGGGTCTTCCACACGGGCTAAAAAGCGCTTCGCCTGCTCCTTGAGGTCGATGTGCAAATAAAACTTGAGGATCGTTGTGCCTTCATCGCATAGCATGCGTTCGCACGCGTTGATATGTTCATAGCGCTTGGACCAAACCTCCTCGGGTACCAGCGAATGCACCCTCACCACCAGTACATCCTCATATTGCGAGCGGTTGAAGATAACCACTTCACCACGAGCGGGAGTATGTTGGTGAATGCGCCAAAGGTAATCATGCGAAAGCTCCAACGCTGTGGGGGTCTTGAATGATGCAACCTTTACACCTTGCGGGTTGACGCCTTCGAAAACCGAGCGAATGGTGCCGTCTTTTCCACCGGTATCCATCGCTTGTAAGATGATGAGCAGTTTATGCTTGCCTTCCGCGTAAAGCAGTTCCTGGAGTTCACTCAATTTTTGATTGAGCTCAAGCACAGCAGCTTTGGCTTCTTTCTTTCCGCCTTCAAATAGATCGGTATCGTTCGGGTCAATATCTTTCAGGTTAATTTTTGATTTAGGGGGAACGCGGTATTTTTCTTCATCCATGCTGTTCCTTTCGACATATGTGAATGGTTGCAGCAATTATACAATATGGAGGGTGTTGAAAAACATTGGTTAATCGATTACATCCAAATTTTTCAAAGTTAAGAATTTCAAT
>DMCS01000085.1 GCA_003445715.1 Candidatus Mesolinea sp.
AACGAGACGCTGGGGAGGGGAATTAAAGGGGTGGGGTCTGCAGTTTATGAACATATTGTAATCTTCTTGAATATAAAATTATTCATTTTTTAATCTTCTAGACATTTTCAACGCCCTCTTACTATTTTTTGTCAAAACTGTTACAATTGGCACATGAATTGCCCATTGACACTCACCTGCAATGCGGCATATTTTTAAATAAACTCTAAAGGAGAGGTATGGCTGAAGACCCCCGATTAGCACAACTCAAACAGATACAAGCCCAAGCAAAACTTGGCGGCGGTCAGGAGCGCATCGACAGGCAGCACGCCAAAGGCTACCTCACAGCCCGTGAACGCTTGGACTTACTGCTGGATCATGGCACTTTTAGAGAACTTGAAAGTCTGGTGGTGCAGCAAAACGACCCACAAGCCGAAAGCCCGCTGGGGGATGGTGTGGTAACCGGTTATGGCAAGATTGATAGCCGCACGGTTTACGTCTATGCTCAGGATTTCACTGTGCAAGGGGGCGCCCTAGGCGAAATGCACAGCCGCAAGATCTGCCGGGTGATGGACTTAGCCGTCAAGAACGGCTGCCCGATTATCGGCTTGATTGACTCTGGCGGCGCGCGCATTCAGGAAGGTGTTAAGAGCTTAGGTGGATATGCCGAAATCTTCCGCCGCAACGCGCAATATTCCGGCGTTGTGCCGCAAATCAGTCTGATTATGGGACCTTGCGCTGGCGGAGCGGCTTACTCCCCCGCACTCACTGACCTAATTATCATGGTGCAGAAGCAATCTTATATGTTCCTCACCGGTCCACAAGTGATCAAGACCGTAACCGGTGAAGAAGTTGACTTTGAATCATTGGGTGGTGCGGATGTGCATTTAGCCATCAGCGGCACGGCACATTTGGTCAGCCCGACCGAAAAGGATGCGTTGGCGCTCTGCCGGAAGGTGCTCAGTTATCTCCCTTCGAATAATATCGATCAAGCGCCACAATCCACCCCCGAAGATGATCCCTATCGGCGGGCGGATGCGCTTAACAGCTTGGTGCCGATGGACCCTCAAGAGGCGTACAGCATGCACACCGCCATTCCGCAAATCGTTGATGTTGGTTCGTTCCTCGAGCTGCAAGCCGGCTTTGCTGCAAATGCAATCGTCGGTTTGGCACGTCTCAATGGCAACCCAGTCGGCATCATTTCGCAAGAACCCGAGTCCTTGGCTGGCGTGATGGATATTGACTCTGCCGATAAGATCACCCGCATGGTGCGCTTTTGTGATGCCTTTAACCTGCCGATTGTTACTTTTGTCGATTCACCCGGCTTTTTACCCGGTGTTGACCAAGAGCATCGCGGCGTGATCCGCCACGGCGCCAAGGTGCTGTATGCCTATTCTGAGGCAACTGTGCCAAAGGTGAGCGTCGTAACGCGGAAGGCATACGGCGGAGCATATGTCGTTATGAGCAGCAAATATCTGGGGACGGATATCACCTATGCCTGGCCAAGTGCTGAAATTGCAGTGATGGGGGCGGAGGGTGCTGTCAACATCCTCTATCGCAAGGAAATCAGCACAGCACCAGATCCGCAAGCCGAGCGCAAGCGCTTGGAAGAAGAATATCGCCAAAAATACCTCAATCCCTATGCCGCGGCGCATGCTGGCTATATTGATGAGATCATCGAGCCGGCGCAAACCCGCCAGAAACTCATCGAAGCGCTGGAAGTGCTGTCTAATAAGGTGGAGAGCACCATGCCGCGCAAACACGGCAATATGCCGGTCTAAAGCGTGGGCATCATGACGAATATCTTGTTACAAGGTTTGGCGATTGCCGGGATTGGCATGGGCTTGGTGTTTGTGATGATTATAGCGCTCTGGGGGATTATGGCACTCCTCGTTTTACTCACCACAAGCACCAAATCACCAGAAGTAGAAGCCGCTGAGCAGCCCGCGGAGCTTCCAGCTGAAACCGATTACAAAGCCGAAGCAGCCGCTGTGGCGGTGGCTTTTGCCCTATCGCAGACGCGCGCCCGCCAGCAGATCGAGCAGAAGGCTGGCGCTGCTCCAACCAGCCAATGGCTGTTGAAAGGCCGTCTGCAACAAATCCATCAAGGCACCAGAGGACGGAGAGGATGAATATCAACGTTACCATCGCAGGGAAAACTTACGCTGTAAAAATCGAGGATATACATGCCAGGCCGGTTAAAGCCGAGGTTAATGGGCAGGTCTATGAGGTTTGGCCAGAGGAAACTGCAGCCCAATCTGTTCAGGCGCAGCCTGTATCTATTGCGGCGCCCGCGGTAAAGCTAGCCGCTGCTACTTCCCAACCAGCTGCTTCCATGCAAGAAGTACGCTCGCCCTTGCCAGGGGTGATTGTGGAGATCAAAGTAAAGCCGGGGGATGTGGTCAAAACCGGGCAGCCGCTCTGCACGCTGGAAGCGATGAAGATGAAAAATGTAATCCGCGCCGGCAGGGATGGCACCGTTGCCGAGGTACACATTAAAGTGGGCGACCAAGTGCAGCATAACCAGCTGATGTTCACATATGAAGGCTAAAGGAATTGCAGCATGGATTTGACCACTCTGCTTACCGAACTCTCTAAAGGCTTTGCAACCTTCACCTGGGGCAACGCCGTGATGATCCTTGTTGGACTGATATTAATTTATTTGGCAATCGTTAAAGAATATGAACCCGTGCTCTTGCTGCCCATTGGTTTTGGCTGCCTGATGGCAAACTTGGGGATGTCGAATCAGGTCGGTTTTATGAAAGTTATCTATGACGCTGGCATCAGTACGGAGCTCTTTCCGCTGCTGATTTTTATCGGCGTTGGTGCAATGATAGACTTCAGCCCCCTGCTTTCGCAGCCCAGCATGGTGCTTCTGGGGGCTGCTGGCCAGTTCGGTATTTATGGCACCCTGCTGCTGGCTTTAGCTTTAGGCTTTCCGCTCAATCAGGCTGCTTCCATTGGTGTGATCGGCGCCATTGACGGCCCAACGGCAATTTTTGTGGGAACTAAGTTAGCGCCAGAAATTGTAGCGCCTATCGCGGTGGCGGCTTATTCCTATATGAGCCTAATCCCTATTATTCAGCCTCCGATTATGAAACTGATGACCACCCGCAAAGAACGCCTGATTCGCATGGAGTATAGCCCTAAGCCTGTTTCCCGCTTGACGTTAATCATTTTTCCCATCCTAGTCACACTCTTAGTGGCGCTCGTAGCACCAGATGCGGCTCCGCTGATGGCAGCCCTGATGCTTGGCAACCTACTGCGCGAGGCGCTGGTGGTGGAACGCCTGAGCAAAATGGTGCAAAATGAGCTCATCAACATCGCCACGCTCTTTTTGGGTCTGGCGATCGGCTCCACGATGACAGCTGAAAGCTTTTTGAATTGGAGCACGTTAGCCATTTTAGGGCTAGGGCTGCTTGCTTTTGTGATTGACACAGTTGCCGGTTTACTTTTTGGCAAGTTGATGTCGGTGATTACGCATGGCAAGGTCAACCCGCTGATTGGTGCCTGCGGGATTAGTGCTTTCCCGATGGCTGGCCGGCTTTCTGCTAAGATGGCTTTAGAAGAAGACCCCTCGAACTTCATCCTGATGCATGCCATGGGTTCAAATACAGCCGGGCAGTTGGGCAGCGTGATTGCTGGAGGGATTTTGTTGGCTCTCGTCACAGGGATCCCTTAAAAACACTTTTTTGAGGCTGCAGCTGTGGCTGGCAGCCTTTTTTTATTTTCTTCGACTGATGCGAGCACAAAAAAGCCCATTGCAGGGCATTGGAGAATCTATTTTTGGGAATGAGGAGTTATTACAAATCAAGTTTATAGCCGACAGAGCGGACCGTTCGGATCAGCGCCGGGTGATGTGGATCGTCCTCGAGTGCCCGCCGCAGCCAGCTAATGTGCACGTCTAGGGTGCGGGTATCGCCGAGATAGTCGGTTTCCCACACACGCCGAAATAACGTATCGCGTGGTACAACCTCACCGGGTGTTTTCATTAACTCAAGCAGCAAGCGTGCGAGCCGCGGTGTCAGGCAGCACTCTTTACCGTGATAAGTAACCATATGGGAGGCAGCATTAAGCTGCAGCGGACCGACTGTGCAAACATCTTCCTCACGGTTGTGTTGGAAGAGTTGCATGCGGTTAATCAGTTTTTGAACGGTAAAAGGCAGCTGCAAAACAATGTTCACTTCTGAGTTCTTGGCTATGTCAGCATGATCAGGCACGATCAACACTATCGGGCAAGTTGGTAAGCAATTGCGAAAACGCTTGGAAATGCGGGAGCCATCTGTGCGCAGTGAGGCAGCGTTTATGATGACGATTGAAGGAGTAAACTCTGGAAGCAAGTTTATGCCAGCCGTTCCGTTATTAACAGTTTTCACCCGGTAACCGCGCTTGGCAAGTTCATCGGCAAAGGCATATTCGTGGTTACGATTGCCTTCAATACATAAAACTTTTACTTGATTATTTGCTAACAAAAAAACCTCATCTACGAACCGGTTCGATTAAACAATCACTAAGCTGTTAATATAAACGCATTAAAGCGATTATTGGTAGCAATGCAAGTTAGAAAAAACTTGTTAGCAAAATGATAAACTTCTTTAAACTTGCTTTCATATTATAGCCTAAAAACTCTGCGTTCTGAGAAAATAGCAGAACGAAATTGCACCCAACTAACGCTGTTCTGGCATGGTGCCTCTACGGGAAGGCTATACACTCTAACGACCTTCGGTCAACCCCACCTGTTCTTGCATAGTACCCTAGGGGTAGGCTGCGCAATCAGGAGACCGGCGAGATTGAGCGTGCCAAGAGCTGCAGATTTTTTATATTTATTCAACATAAACTCCCTCCCCAAAATTGATATCGCGAGAGCTGGCAAAATAAAGGGTAAAATAAGGTCAGAGTACGCAATGCCGTGTTAGAATCAATTTAGCATTTCAGCGTTCATAAGAATTAAGCGAGTGAATATGGGCAAAATGAAAGAATGTATCATCAATAGCGTCCGTGTAAGTCTGATCAATCAAGACCGCATTGTGGTGTTGAAAGATAAAGAAGACGAGCTTTATCTGCCAATTTGGATCGGGCTATTTGAGTTCGAATCGATCACAATTGCCTTGCAGAAGATCGAAGTAGCGCGTCCACTAACACATGACCTAATGAAAAATTTGATCAGTTCATTGGATGGATGCTTGATTTCTGTAGAAATCACCGCACTGGAGTCGGATACGTATTTTGCGAACTTAATTATTGAGCAGCATGGTGCCCAAAAGCGGATCGATTGCCGGCCTTCGGACGCGATTGCTTTGGTGGTACGCACAGGCGTGCCCATTTTTGTAGATGAAGAAGTTCTAGAACGTGCCGGCATCCGGCCTGAGCCAGAAACTCCCGAAGAAATGGAAGAAGGCAGCGAAGGCGCTGAGCTGCCGGGTGACCTCTCGGTGTTTGAGGATTTTTTGGATCAATTGGGCAAACAAAAGCCGGAAAAATCCGAGGATGAGGACGAAGACAGCAGTCCAGAAGAGGACCAGGGGGATGGTGAAGATCTTAATCCCCAATAAAATCCTGGTGCGGAATTCACCACCCATGCCTCGTGAGGATCAGGAGCAGGGATGAGCGATCAAGATCAGTATATGAGCAGCGAGAGTGACTTACTTCCTGGTCAGCTGTTTGATCGGGATATGGAAGAAGCGCTGATTGGCGCGGTGCTGATTAATCCAGATGTCTATCTGGATGTGTCTCAAATCGTTGAGGCAAATGATTTCTATTACAAGAGCCATCAATATATCTGGGAAGCGATTCAACATCTGTATGCAACCGAGCGTTCTTTTGATGCACTCACCATTCGGAATGAACTCATTGCACAAAACCACGCTGATGACACCGGCGGCGTGGATTATTTGGCTGGTTTGGCAAATCGCGTGCCATCATCTCTGCACGCTGAATATTATGCTAAAAGCATTAATGATTTAGCCATTCGCCGGCGGCTGCTTGCCTCTGCTAATGATATTGCCAAATTAGCATATCGCAAAGACTTTGACATTGATACGACCATCGAGATGGCAGAACAATCTGTGTTCGGCATCGGTGAGAGCCGCTATAAGAGCGGCTTGGTTCCGGTCCGCAATGTGGTGCGAGATTACATTGAACGACTTTCCGAAAAGAGTATGCACACCGGTGAACTGAGCGGTTTGGGCACAGGCTTGAGGTCGGTCGATGTTGTGCTCGACGGGCTGCATGCTTCGGATTTTTCCATTGTAGCGGGCAGGCCTGGCATGGGCAAAACAGGCTTTTTAATCGGGATTGCGCGGCATGTTGGCTTGGAGCTGAAGCGTAACGTGGCGATATTTTCGTTAGAAATGTCGTCTGAGCAGGTGCTTGAGCGTCTTGTAGCCCAGATGACAGAAATTGACTCCCAAAAATTACGCTCTGCACGGATGAGCAACCGCGAAATGGATTTGGCGATGCACGCCTTAGAGCTGCTCAGCGAAGCGCACATCTACGTGGATGACACCCCAGCTATCACGCCTATGCAGCTGCATACGAAGTGCTTGCGCTTGAAGGAGCAAGGGCTTGACCTCGTCATTGTGGACTATTTGCAGTTGATGTCTGGCGGGGTGCGCACCGAAAACCGCGTGCAAGAGGTCTCGTATATCTCACGCGCCCTCAAGGGATTGGCACGCGACTTGGATGTACCTGTTTTGGCAGCCGCACAGCTCTCCCGCGCCATCGAGAGCCGCCAAGATAAAAACCCAGTGCTCTCCGATCTGCGTGAATCAGGCAGCTTGGAGCAGGACGCTGATATTGTCATGTTTATTAGCCGCCCCCATCAATCAGAAAAAGATCACCCCGATCGAAATAAAGCTAAATTATCGATTGCCAAACACCGAAATGGGCCAGTTCACAGCGGCATTGAGTTAGTTTTCATAGAACCGTTGGCTATGTTCCACGATTTATATCGGGGTCAAATTCCCGAATGATGGAAGGCGTATGAGCTTTGGTACCCCGCCGCAAGGCTTTGACCGTGATCAAACAAAAAGCTTGGCACTCCCGGCTGATTTCTTTCGCAGCTTAGCCCAAAGCACCCTCGACCGTGAGGGCATCTTGATGGTGTTAACCCTGTTTGACCTGTTGGGCACAGCCGATAACCTGGCTGTGGAAAGCTCTGTATTACTAGAAGCAGCTGAGCTGCTTTTCAACGGTCAAAAAGAAACCTGCCAGCAAGCGCTCGAGCAAGCCATACAGGCGGGGTTTATCCTGAGCTATACGGATGAAGAAAACCAGAAAGTTTACTATTTGCCGGGCACGCCGCAAGGGCGCAAATGGCACGAGAAGCTGACCGCTGGGCAGGAAAAATTAGTTGGCGGTCAGGTGATTTCCCGACTGCCCTTGGAAGAGCGCCCCAATATCTATAAGCTTTACGAAGCCAATATCGGCCCATTGACGCCTATCATGGCAGAAATGCTCAAAGAGGATGAGGCTGAATATCCCTATGAGTGGATTGAAGATGCCGTGGCTGAGGCTGTGGAGCGCAACAAACGTAGCTGGCGCTATGTGCGCGCTATTCTAAATGCCTGGAAGGAACGAGGACGTGACACCACAAGCAAACAACAAGAAGAATCAATCGTTGAAGAATATCGCCGACTCTATCAAGAGCAACGCAAACGCCGCAGCGGAAAATCCAGCTGAAGAGGAACTTACCCCAAAGCATTCTTACAACTTGGGTGATCCTAACTGCCCAATTTGCCACGGATTCGGCTTTGTTAGCTATGACGTCCCACGCGACGACCCCCGTTTCGGGAAATTGGAAATTTGCTCTTGCCGCATGAAGGAGGTTACCGCCCAACGGCGCGACCAGCTATTCCAGCTAAGTAATTTAGGCGCGCTCAAGAACCTCACCTTCGAGAACTTCAAACCGAGAGGGAGGATTGGCTTAGGAGCGCTTCAGGCTGATTCGCTCGAGCAAGCCTATAACAGCGCCATAAATTTCGCCGGCACCTTACGCGGCTGGCTGCTGCTTTTGGGTAAATATGGCTGTGGGAAAACCCATTTGGCTGCTGCCATTGCCAACCAGGCAGTCTCGATGGGTGTCTCGACCTTATTTTTAACCGTGCCGGACTTACTCGATTGGCTGCGCTATTCTTATTCAGAACACAGCGAAGATAGCTTTGAGCAACGCTTTGAAGAAATCCGGAATATTCCTCTGCTGATTATGGATGATTTTGGCACGCATAACGCCACCACATGGGCGCAGGAAAAGCTCTTTCAGATTTTGAATTATCGCTATATCAACCAATTAGCGACGGTTATCACCAGCAATAACCCGCTCTCGAGCTTTGAGGGCCGCATCCGCTCACGCCTGATGGACCCCGAATTGGTAACACGCGTGGAAATCTTGGCGCCAGATTACCGCAACCCGACGGATGATATTGGTCACCCGGAGCTTTCTACACTCAGTCTGCATAGCAAACAAACGTTCGGTACCTTTAGCTTGCGCCGAAACGAAGATATTGATCCAAAGGACTTAGCCTCATTAAAAGAAGCTTTCGAAGCTGCCCAAGCCTTTGCCCAGAACCCACAAGGCTGGTTGGTATTTTTAGGTCCGTATGGTTGTGGTAAAACCCACCTAGCCGCAGCGATTGGCAATTACCAAGCTGGATTGGGTTTTCCGCCATTGATGGTTGTGGTGCCAGATCTCCTGGATCACTTGCGCGCTGCGTATGCCCCGAACAGCCCTGTAAGTATTGATCAGCGCTTTGAGGAGATCCGCCGCTCACGTTTGTTGATTTTAGATGATTTGGGGACGCAATCTGCTACACCCTGGGCACGGGAAAAACTCTATCAATTGTTTAATTATCGCTATAATGCAGAGTTACCCACAGTCATCACTATAGCGGGTAATCCCGGAGAAATCGACCCACGGCTGCGCAGCCGTATGTCCGATACGCGCCTTTGCCGAATGGTTTTTATGGGTGCGCCGAGTTATACGGGCAAAAGCTGACTTTATACTATACCGCGTGCGCTCAGGCAGCGAAGTTATGGTAACATTTAGGACGTTTTGCAGGCGACTGCAAGCTTTTGTTAATTGTTGCCTGATATAAAAAACTTATTTGAGAAGAGTTGATTTATGGAAAAAATTATTCGAGAAATTCCAAACACTTTCGACTTGCCTTACCGCATCAAAAAACTAGCTGATCTTGCTCACAACTTATGGTGGGCTTGGAACCCCGAAGCAGCGCGCATGATTAAAGAAATTGATCCGCTGCTCTGGGAACGCTCGCACCACAACCCCGTGGTTTTTTTGCGCTCGGTTGACCCAGCGACATATGAAACCTTGATTAAAGACCGTTACTTTTTAGGGCGCTATGATCGCATTATGCGAGAATTCAACGCATATATGAAACCTGTGGATACTTGGTTCAGCCGCGCTTATCCTAATCTGCTGGATGACGAAATTGCCTACTTTTCATTTGAATACGGGCTGCATGAATCCCTGATGGTGTATGCCGGCGGATTAGGTGTGCTTTCTGGTGATCACCTCAAAGAATCGAGCGACTTGGGCATGCCTTTAGTAGGCGTCGGTTTCCTTTATACGTACGGCTACTTTTCACAAAGAATCACTGAGGATGGCTGGCAGGAAGCGCGCAACGTCCAAATTGTCTATGACGATTTGCCTTTGATTGCGCTTTATGATGAAAATCGTGAGCCCATCAAGATTTCTGTTGAGCTGCCAGGCAGGACAGTCTACGCTCGCTTGTATGAGCTCAATGTTGGCCGTGTGAAACTGGTGCTTATGCAAACCAACATCCCTGAGAATAATCCCAATGACCGCCAACTGACTGATCGGCTCTACACCAGTGACCCAGAGCTGCGCATCTCGCAAGAGATATTGTTGGGCATTGGCGGCTTCCGCGCGCTGAAAGCTTTGGGGCACAACCCAAGCATTTATCACATGAACGAGGGGCATTCTGCCTTTTTGACGCTGGAACGCACAAGGGAGCTTGTCCGGCAAGGCAAGACTTTTGACGAGGCGATAGATCTTGTCAAGCGCTCCAGTGTGTTTACCACGCATACCCCCGTGCCAGCAGGGAATGATGAGTTTCCCATCTGGATGGTGGAGAAATACTTTGCCAATTTGTGGCCACAATTAGGCTTGAACCGCGAACAATTTATGGATATTGCCCGTATCAAGCAAGATTGGGGTGGGGAAGCTTTTAGCATGCCAAAGTTAGCACTCAAACTTTCGAACTTCCGCAATGGTGTATCAAAAATTCACGGGCAAGTTTCCAAGCAGATGTGGCACGAACTTTGGCCGGATAAGCCTGTAGATGAAGTGCCGATCACTTATATCACCAATGGCGTGCATACACGCACGTGGCTGGCACGCAGGCTCGCTATCCTATACCGGCGTTACCTCGGTGCAGATTGGTATGACCATATTGACGATGAGGAGATGTGGCAACGCGTGGACTTAATCCCAGATGCGGATTTGTGGCGGGTGCGCCGGCACCTCAAACGAAAATTGGTCGCTTACATGGTCAATCGTGCGCGGGATGCTTGGCAGGCTGGCAGCGTTCACCCCGTACAAACGGTAGCCAGCGGGGTGTTGCTGGATCCGTATGCCCTAACAATTGGCTTCGCGCGCCGCTTTGCCACCTATAAACGCGCCAATTTGGTCCTTACTGATGTTGACCGCCTGCTGCGCATTGTAACTAACCCACGTAAACCGGTTCAGATTGTCTTTGCTGGAAAAGCCCATCCCTCTGATGAGCCAGCTAAGCTCTTGATTCAAGAAGTTTATCGGCATGTGAAAGATGCACGCTTTGGCGGCAGGCTGGTGTTCTTGGATGATTACGATATGGATATGGCGCGTTATTTAGTGCAAGGTGTGGACGTCTGGCTCAATACTCCCCGCCGTCCGCGGGAAGCCTCTGGCACCAGTGGACAAAAAGCTGCCCTAAATGGTACCCTGAACTTTTCGGTGCTGGATGGCTGGTGGGCAGAAGGTTACAATGGCGCAAATGGCTGGGCGATAGGCGATTCCACCGTTTCGGATAACCAAGACGAACAAGACAAAGCCGATGCGGAGAGCCTCTATGACACTCTTGAAAACGAGATTGTGCCTCTCTATTACACCATGCGCTCTGCTGACGGCTTACCTGGAGATTGGATCGAGCGGATGAAAGAAAGCATCAAGACGCTTACCCCACGTTTTTCCACCACCCGTATGGTCAAACAATATATGAATGAGCTCTATTTGCCGGCAATACAATCGATGGAAAAAGAATCAGTTCAAGAAAAAGCCTGAGATGATTTAGTGCGAGGTACCGATTATGCCTGATTTCCTTACAATTTCCCCCTGGTGGGGTGCTCTGATCATATTTGTCTTGCGTGTGGTTAATATCACCATGGACACGTTACGCATCATGCTCACCATGCGCAATATGAAATGGATATCTTGGATCCTTGGGTTCTTCGAGACGATTCTTTTCGTAATTGCTATGGGAGCAGTACTCGATAATCTTGATAATGTTCTTTATATTGTTGCTTATGCCGCTGGCTTTGCAACCGGCAATGTAGTCGGCATGGAAATAGAAAAGCGTTTAGCCTTGGGCTATTCCCAGATCAGCATCATCAGCCGTGCCCACGGCCCCGAGATTGCAAAGGCTTTGCGCGAGCATGACTTTGCAGTTACAGAAATCCCCGCACAAGG
>DMCS01000088.1 GCA_003445715.1 Candidatus Mesolinea sp.
TATAAAGTTATTCATTTTTTAATCTTCTGGACATTTTAAACACCCTCCCTTATAAATTTGACATCAGCGTGAGACTCTACTACAATATGCGCCTATTGAAAAACTTTTACAATAAGGAACTATGGACTGGCAAAAATTATTGACACAAGCGGGTTTCCGCATCTCCAAACCGCGTAAGCAAGTGATGCAGCTGCTTGAAAGCACTCAAACCCCGCAAACCGCTTTAGCAATCTACCAGCAACTTAGGGCGCAAGGCGCGCGCTTGAGTCTAGTCAGCGTTTATCGCACGCTGGAGCTGTTTGTTTCATTAGGGTTGATTTCGATGGTCTACGAACCGGAGGGTAGCTTAGGTTATGTGCCTGCATCCGCGGGGCATCATCACTATATCCTCTGCCAGGTCTGCCACCGTGCCGTGGAATTCGCTGGCACAGAAGACTTGGCTGGTTTGATTTATCAAGTGGAAAACCAGACACAATTTTTGGTAAGTGACCACTTGCTCCAATTTTTCGGTGTCTGTCCAAAGTGCCAAAATAAATCTAAGGAGTCAGCATGAAAAAATTAACACTAGCATTATTAATGGTCATTTTGTTACTTTCGGCTTGTATCAGTGCGCCTGCCACGCCCCAGGCGAATAGGCCGGTTGTGATGGTGAGTATATCGCCGCAAGCCTATTTTGTGCAAAAAATCGCTGGAGATCTGGTGGAGGTGCAAGCGATGGTCGGTACTGGAGACAACCCCCACACTTACGAGCCTACAACGGACCAAATGCGCAAGATGGCGGATGCTCAGCTTTACTTTAGTATCGGCGTGGAGTTCGAAGCTGCCTGGTTGCCACGTTTTACTGCAGCTAACCCTAACCTCAAGATTGTGGATTCTGCCAAGGGAGTGGTGCGTCTTCCTGCTGCACCTAGCGAAAATGGGGAAGAAGCAGGGGAACCAGACCCGCATATTTGGCTCTCCCCCAGCCGGGTCAAGCAAATTTCAGCTAATATGGCAGCCGCTTTAGCTGAGCTCGATCCAGATAACGCTCCTGTCTATGAACAGAACCTTGCGGCGTGGCTGCAGGAGATTGACCAGGTCGATGCGGACATCCGCTCGGCGCTCTTGGGCATCTCGCGAAACGTGTTTCTTATTGTCCATCCCTCATGGGGGTATTTTGCGGACGAATATGGCTTGCAGATGTTAGCTGTGGAGCAGGAAGGACAGGAGCCAGGCCCAGATGACCTTGCCAAAATTATTGAGCAGGCACGTGAACACCAGGTCACCTATGTATTTACGCAAAAAGACGTAAATCAGAAGTTAGCCCAATCCATCGCCGATCAACTTGGCGGCGCGCAGATCATAGAGCTCGACCCCTTGGCGCACAATTGGTCAGAAAACATGCGCTATGTTGCAGCGCAATTAGCCGCTGCGTTGAATTAGGAGCATTCTATGGAACTAAACCCTCACGAACCTGTGATTTCCCTCGAGCACGTCTGGGCTAGCTACGAAGCCGATAGTGTTCTCGAAGATGTCAATTTCACCCTCTACCGTGACGACTTCGTTGGCTTGATTGGCCCCAATGGCGGCGGAAAAACCACGCTTATCAAGGTTATATTGGGCTTGGTGAAGCCGCGTAAAGGACGTGTGAGCGTGATGGGCCAACCCCCCGAAGTTGGACGCCAGGTGATTGGTTATGTGCCGCAGTTTCAAATCTATGATAAGGATTTTCCAATCTGCGTTTGGGATGTGGTCAGTATGGGCAGGCTCAAACCTGGCCTCTCCCGGCTGCGTATGGATGACCAGGATAAACTCAAGGTGGAAGAAGCCTTGCGCCAGATGGACATTTTGGACCTCCGTAAGCGCACCATTAACGAACTCTCTGGGGGGCAGCGGCAACGTATGTATATTGCCAGGGCGCTGGCTGTAGAGCCGCAAGTATTAATCTTAGACGAACCCACAGCCAGCGTAGACCCACAAGCAACAACCCATATTTACCAATTGCTCAGGGAGCTCAACACACACGTTGCGATCCTGCTCATCTCCCATGATGTAATGGCGATTTCTTCTTATGTGAAGACCATCGGCTGCGTTAATCGCCGCCTATTTTATCATGGCGCAAAGGAAATTACATCGGAAATCTTGGGTTCAGTTTATGGCTGCCCGGTGGACCTCATTGCCCATGGTGTGCCGCACCGTGTTTTGGCGGAGCATGACCAAACCCAGGAGAAACAACAATGATCCAATTTCTTTCTACCCTTTGGTCCTACGCTTTTATGCGCAACGCCCTTTTGGCGGGCGTGCTGGTGAGCATAGCTTGTGGAATAATTGGCACACTGGTTGTGTTGAACCGCATCGTGTTTATTAGTGGGGGGATCGCGCACGCAGCTTATGGCGGCGTTGGGATTGCGTATTACTTTGGAGCGGATCCCGTGTTGGGCGCAGTGGGCTTCAGCCTGCTTTCTTCCTTAGCAATGGGCTTGGTGCACCGCAAAGAAGGCCAACGCGCCGATACCATCATTGGGGTGATGTGGGCGATTGGCATGGCTATTGGGATTATATTCCTCAGCCTCAGTCCAGGCTACAAAGCGGACCTGATGAGCTATCTTTTTGGCAGCATCTTAGCGGTCTCCACTCTAGATCTTTGGTTGATGATGGGGATCGCCCTCCTTTCCTTGCTCTTTATTGCGTTGTTTTATCGGCAGCTTTTAGCGCTTTCTTTTGACCAAACTTTTGCCACGGTGCGCAATGTACCCGTCGGTCCGCTTTATCTGGCAATGATCACACTCATTGGGCTTACGGTAGTAATCGCTATGCGCGTGGTTGGGCTGATCATGGTGATTGCCCTGCTCACCATTCCCCCTGCTATTGCCAACCTCTACCTCAAAGACATGCGTGCGATCATGGCACTTTCTGCAGGGCTGAGCATGCTCTTTTGCACGGCTGGGTTAATGATTTCTTACGCGCTCAACTTACCTTCTGGTGCCGTGATTATTCTTGTGGGTGGTTTAGTTTATGTGTTAGCAGCTCTCCTTCGCCCGCTGTTAATTCGACGTCAGATGCCTGCAGAAGAAATTTCTATAATCGGTTAGAATAGAAACAACCTTAACAAGAGATTAATAAGCTAGATAAAGCATGGACATTATTCAAATTGGCTTATGGCTGGGTGAACATTTATCCCTTACTGCCGGTCATAGGTTGGCACGTATGGCTGGCAGCGCGATTGCCTTAGCCCAAAACAGCAACTTAATGCTGGCGATTAAGGCAAACCAGTGGGTGGCTTCCGCAGAAAGCTTGAATCGCAAACAATTAGTACAGCTTTCCCGTCAGGTAATGCAAAATGACGTCGTAGCTTTATTTGATTTTTTTTACTACTATCACCGTATCGAAGAATGTAAACAGCGCGTGAGCCTATCTCCAAGCTTCCAGCAAATGTTAGCCGAGGGAAGAGATCAACGCCATCCTCAAATGCTGCTTGGACCGCATTTGGGCGCTTTTGACCTGATGGGCTTATTGGTGGTGAAGCTTGGGCTCCCAGTCGTGATTTTGTCGTATCCTAACCCTAAGGGCACGTATAAAACCCAAAACAAAATTCGCGAAGATGCCGGCATGCGTGTTTTACCTATCAACCTAAGCGCTTTTCGGGAAGCTAAACAAGCACTTAAGCATGGGGAGAGCTTGGTAACCGGCATCGACCGCCCGATTGAGTCCAACCAAGAGGTAAAGTATCAACCAATATTTTTTGGAAGACCTGCCCCTCTACCCACTTTTTATGTACGCATGGCATTGGATAGCGGCGCTACCGTCCGGGTCATTTATGGCGTCGCCCAAACAGATGATACCTTTTTCTTGGAGAGCTCTGAGCCCATTGTTTTTGAAAAGCGGGACGACCTAAAAGAGGAGTACATCCTTAACGCAGAAAAAGTGTTAAAAGAAACAGAAAAAGTAATTATTAAGTATCCAGACCAGTGGTCTATGTTATACCCCATCTGGCCAGAGGTGATTCCTCAAATCAAGCAACTCAAATGAGAGGTAAGCATGAAAGATGGAAAAGTAGAGAGAAAAAATGACATTTTGCTCGGCCCAATCGAAAGGCCAGTCTTAAATTTCCTTGCGAAGCACATGCCAGATTGGGTAAATTCGGATATGCTCACCGTGCTTGGCGTATTAGGCTCCGCGCTCACTTTGGTGAGTGGCATTATGGCAGGAAGAACCGGAGGTCCTTATCAGAACCCTTGGATTTTAGCCCTCTGTTTGGGATTTGTGATTAATTGGTTTGGGGATAGCTTAGATGGCACTTTGGCACGTTACCGCCACAAGGAGCGCCCTAACTTTGGCTATTTCATCGACCATTCGGTAGATGGTTTTACGGCTGTCTGTATGTTTTTTGGCTTCGGTTTTGCTGGTATCAGTAGCGTGCTGGTGGCAGCGTTGGGCGCGATTGGCTACTTGCTGATGATGATCACGGTTTATCTAAAAACCCATGTGACCGGTGTATTTGAGATGACAACCATCAAGATTGGACCTACCGAGCTGCGTATTTTAGCGATTATTTTCAGCTTGGTGCACTACTTCCTTGAGCCAGCTCCAGTCAGGCTTCCTTTTGCTGGAGGCGAGGAAATTAAGCTTGGCACCCTCTTAGTTGGGGTGATTGCAGCTATTCTTTTTGTTTACTACGTTGTTGAAACTATTCGTGTGGGCAGGCGATTAGCGATCGAAGATGGCAAGCGCTTGGAACAGCGCCTCGCCAAAGAAGCCAAAGAGGTGCGGAAACAAGAAAAGAAAATGGAAAAAGAGTTGAAGAAATCTTCCAAAAAAGCAAACGAAAAAAATGCCCTTGGGGATATCTCCCGAATTAATTAACTTTCAAGAGATTTTGATTTTAGGCTTGCAGTTTAGCTGCAAGCCTTTTTTATATATACGCGCTTAGGGTTGCAGCTGGTGAAACTGATGAACGGCAGGAGCGAGCGCTTCCAACGCCTGCAAGCGTGTGCATAGGGGTGAAGGGATTATCTTGGGCAGCTGTGCTTCATCCAAGCGCGCAGCTTGGCTGAGCGTGTCCTGGGCTGGCTTGATGAGCACATCGCCCAGCAGGCAGCCTGGAAACCCTACGATGATCATCTCGGGTTGGAGCAGATAAGTGAGCACAACCAAGCCATTGCCTAATTGCGCGCCAGCCTCCGCAAAAACCTCTTGGGCATAAGGATCACCGGCGTTTGCATCAGTAATCATTTGAAAGAGATCAATATCCGAGTTCCAATGGTCTGGAAAGCGCATCTGGGCAAGTTCGCGCATGCCGCGTGCACTGGCGAAGCCAGTGAGCGAGCCGGGTCTGCCAAAGCCCGCTGGGCCTTCCTCACTGAGTGGAAGTTTGCCTAATTGTCCGGCGGTGCCGCTGCTATTGCGGTAAAGCTGACCAGTGGTTAGTATCCCTACACGCACGACCGGGTCTAAGCTAATGAAAACGAAATCATGAGCTTTTTGGCCAGCGCCAAAGTAATATTCTGCCAGAGCTCCCGCATTTGCTTTTTGTTCAACCGTAACGGGTAGGTTGAAACGCACCGAAAGCTGAGAGCGCACAGGCTCTTGCTTCCATTCCGGGAAGTCTTCCGCAGAGAGCACCACCCCGCTCTCAAAATCAAGATTCCCAGAAATGGCAACGGCAACGCGGTCTGGCAAAGGTAAGCGTTGGGCTTGCGTTAGGGTGAGGAGTTTATCCGCCTGAAGCATAATAAGTTCCACCACGGCTGCAAAACTTGCATCCTCAGGCGTGGGAACTGCCAAACGTTCATAGACCATGCCATTGGGGCTGCCATAGACCACCAGCAGCTTTTCGCCATCAAGATTTATACCCAGGATATGGTTAGCAGATGACCCTTGGCGTGGTTGCGTTGAGCGGAGCATTGTATGATGGATTATATCGCTATATGAGGACGGAGATAAAAAATCCCCTGGCAGTTGCCGGGGGATTTAGCATCGATGCAGAGATTAAATCTTCCCACGCATGTGCAGGCACAAATTTGGCATAGGGGTAAGCCACGTGGGCGTTAGCGAGCCTGATGGCATCCAAGCCCCAGGCGAAAAAAGAGAAGGCTACCCCCGCAACCAGCCCGTAGAGAAGACCTAATCGATGTTTCTTCTGTTCGAATGGCGTTGCCATTATTTTTTTACCCTTCGTTGCTCTCCGAACACTCAGGATTGCAAATTACAAAATAATTATAGTATGTTTTTTCGGGGTTGACACAGTTAGATTTTACCTTTTGCTTTCTCATAAAAAAGACAAACAATATTTCGCGATGAAAAGCTTTCCTTGGTTGGTGAATAACCTCTAAAACACCCAACTTATTTATTGATGAGGGGTAAATAAAGCCTATCTCCCATTGGCGGAGGGGTGGGCAGTGGGTCATCTGTGACGGTGAACGTGCCTGCCGATGGCAGACCGACGGTCCCATCAGATAAAGCGGCTTGCACGTAGACTCTGTGCTGCCCGGGTTGGAGGTCGGTGACATCCAACGTGGCAACCAATGCTTCCTCGTCCTCATCCCAGTTTCCATCTGCTGCTTGAAGGGGGAGAGTCTCTGCACCTTCTTTCCATGGCGCCGAATCAATGCTATACGTAGCGGCTGCAACTATCGGCGAAGGTTGTGAAGGCAATCTGTACAAATTAGTTTTTGCATTAGCAGAAAGTTGCCAAACAGTTTGCCCATTTTCTATATGATGCTCCAGGCTCACATTGGTGACTTCTGGTCCTGCCGGAAAGTTATAGGGGGCAAAAGACGCCTTTGCTGCCCTTATCAGCATGTTGAGATTGGCGTCGAGTTTCTGATCAAAGTTATCGCAGTACATAAAATACTTACCCTCAGTCGGACTCCCCATCGCATAAGCTAAAGCCGGTATGCCACGCTCAGCATAAACGTAATCTTCCGGCTGACCAAACAGAAGCGTTGCGGGTTGATTGGGGAACGCGCTTAACCCATAAGCCAGTTTGTTGGCCATGGTATAAAGTTCAGCTTCTTCGGGGGCTGAACTGTTATTGTAGTAATAAGGATAAGTGAAGGTATCGCCGTAGCTTATCAGGTTGAGGAACAGCCCGCTGGCATTTACATCTACCGGCTCAAAGGGACCGCCCTCGCGGTAATCGGGGAAGACATCGTCAAGATATGCCTGAATGGATGAGGATTCTGGCTCCGAAAGGGCAGAAGTGCCGCTATATTCATTGAGGCAGCCAGAGTAAACCCCTTCCCATTCTAAAGAAAAGTTGCGCCGCAAGTCGGTGCCAGTATTACTTGGCGAGGTGGGGCAGGTGGTGGCGTTCAGGTTCTTCAGGCGGGCGTTTACGCCGCCATTTCCCGCAGTGCCATCCGCAATTTGCTGCTCCACCACCACGCGTCCATCGGGGTTGGCAACTAAGAGCAAGTGAATTTCAACTTCGTCCAGCAGCCAGGTAATCTCGGGGTCGCTACCATAGCCGCTGAGGAGCTGTTCAGCAAAGCGTAAGTTGAGCTCCACGGGTGCTAAGTCCCGCGCGTGTAAGGCGCTCATCACGAAAAGCACTGGCTTATCACCATCCGTGTCCTGATTAGTGAGCTTGAGAATGTTGATGTCATATCCCGAGGCGCCGCCGGAGTTCTGCTTGACCCAAGAATCGCCGATGTCGAGCCAGTCAGCCAAGTTAGGGTATTCAATGACAAGGCTTGCGGCATCAGCAAGAACTGTATCCAGCGCGCGGTAGCAAGGAAAATATGGGAGCGTAGCGGGTGCTATTTGTGCAGAAGGTCCGCCTTGGGCGAAGAAAGGAAAGCAAAGTGTAAAAACGAAACAAACAAGAATCCCCACAACCCAGAATTGGTGAGACTTGAGCATAGCAAGCTCCTTCGTGAAGAGATGAAATTTTCAAGAGTGGATTATACAAGAAAAGACCAAAATGAGAGTAAAAATGTCATATTGGTCAATAAATCGAGCGAAACGCGAAATGTTGACATCCCTGCCGGGATGGATTATGCTTACTTTGCGTTCGGGCGGGACCGGCACGGCGGAGCCCTGCGAACCCCGTCAGGTCCGAGAGGAAGCAGCGGTAAGGAGGTCGCTTCGGGTGTTGCCGATAAACCTGCCCGAACATTTTTCTACACACCATGACAGAGCCATCCAACTCCACACCTCCGGTCTGCTCTTATGAGGGCTCGGATTATCAGCGTACCTTCTGGGAAACGGGGCAGCGTCAATACGAAGATGCAGTCGAAGCCATTGCCCTCAAGCGCTTGCTCCCGCCGCAAGGCGAATTATTGCTTGAGCTCGGGGCTGGCGCTGGCCGTAATTCGCCGCGCTATAGCGGTTACAACCGTATCGTCCTCCTGGATTACTCCCGTACACAGCTGCTTCAGGCGCGTGAACGCCTGGGTAGCGCCCCCCGCTACATCTACGTTGCAGCGGATGTATACAAGCTGCCGTTTGTAACCGGTCTTTTTGATGGCGCGACGATGATCCGCACGCTGCATCATATGACTGAACCTGGCTTAGCCTTGCAGGGTGTCCGCCGAGTGCTAGCTCAAGATGCTATATTCATCTTAGAATTTGCCAATAAACGCAATCTCAAGGCTGTGTTCCGCTATCTTGGCGGCAAGCAAGCCTGGAATCCTTTTTCGCCAGAACAAGTAGAATTCGCCGCGCTCAACTTTGACTTCCACCCCAAAACCATTCGCCGATTACTGGCACAGAACAATTTCAAGATCGAACGGCAGTTAGCTGTCTCGTATTTTCGTGTGGGATGGCTCAAGGAGCACCTACCGTTGGGTCTGCTCGTGGGTTTAGACTCAGCCTTTCAGTGGACAGGGGCTTTGGCGCAGTATTCGCCAAGCGTTTTTATCCGGGCTAGGGCTTTGGGTGCAGCCCAAGCAGTGCAGCGAGGGTACTTTTTTGCCTGCCCCGTGTGTGGGGCTCCCTTGGCAGAAGGCGCCTCCTCTCAGACCTGCCCTGGCTGTGGAAACGTGTGGGGTTACTCTGAGGGTATTTACGACTTTCGCATTAAACCTGCGGCGTGAGCTTACGCGCCTAGTGCTTCATCTTCGCAATCAGCTGGTTCTGGGTTAGCTTTTAAGCCAAGCGGGGCAGCACTTGGTAAACTTCTCCCTTTCCAAAACCAAAAATAATACATAGCCACAGAAGCAACATAGAAGAAGATAGTAAAAAGGAAGGGTGGTGCAAAGCCGTAATTTACTTGGAAGTACCCGCTCAGCGTCGGGCTGAATGCCCAACCAAAATTGTGAGCCATACTGGAGAGGCTAGCCACCATGGCGCGTGACTCTGGTTCAACTTGTTCCATCGTGAACGTGGTATATACAGGTGTGCTCATATTCATCAGAACCAAGCGGATATAATATGCCACAGCTGCTACACCAAACCAGGGGGCAAAACCCAACAGAGCTAAGAAGGGGATGGAGAGCCCTTGCGTCGCCACGACGACCTGGATCTTGCCGTATTTCTCTGCTAATGCCGGCGCCAAAAGCAACCCGATGCCCATCGCAAGCGAGCCCCAAGCAAACAACACACCAATCGATGCGTCAGAGAGGTTGTGCACATTGCGGAAGAACACATTCATGAAAGGCATGATCATGCCAGCACCAATCGAGGTAAATAATATCGGGAGGATCAATTTGCTCATTTTACCTGGGTTCTTACGCATGTAATTTATGGGCGCAAAAGCAGCTAACTTGTTATCTTTGGCACGGTTTTGGCGGATCATGAAAATAGGGATGAGAGAAACTGCTATGCCTAATACGATGATACCCAAAGCCCAAGCGTAGGCAGCAGCGCTCGTTGCGCTCACTGCTAAGCGCACACCTGCCCAAGTAGGCAAGTATCCACCTACCCATTGACCAATAGATGAGGCGGTCATGGTTAAGCCAGAGCTGAAGCTGAAAAGATAGGTGCGTTCCTTCTCGCCGCTGTTTTCCATTAAGAAGGGTCCCATAGCGATGGCGGTGAGCGATTGGGCTAAGCCAATCACGATGCTCATCACCAAAAAGATGGGTACCGAAGGGTAGAGCACCATCATCAGGATGGCGACGCCTATTCCACTGTGTCCAATGATGAACGCACGCTTGTGGCCAATGCGGTTGGCTAAGTATCCCATGGGCAGTGCTACGATGAGCGAAGTTGCACTGCGGGCAGTGACTAAATTACCCAGTACAGCTTCGTTATAACCCAAACTCAGCACGTAGAAGTTGAATAGCAGCTGGTAAACCCCCATGGCAGAGCCATAGATGATGGCGCCAATGAGGTATTTTCTGGCATTTGGGCTGAAGGCAGCAATACGCTCCAGATAAGTTTTTACAAAGGAAGCCTTTTGAGGCTCAACGTCTAATGGCGTTTTGTCCACTTCAATCTCCCTGGATAAACCTTTTGAGTAAGTCTTGCGTTGCCTCCAAGCCTTCATAGCGTGTGGTGTAATAGCGATCTCCCTCGGGGGAAACGGTGACATGCACCATGCCGGCTAAGCGCAGCTCGCGGAGGTGGTGTGTGACGGTCGGCGGGCGCAACCGCAGCAGGCGCGAAAGTTGTGTGGCTGTCTGGGGCGATTGCACCAGTGTGCGTAGAATACGCAGGCGCGTGGGGTCAGCAAGTGCTTTAAGGCTGAGCAGCAGGCTATCCGGGATTACCTCGCCTGGGATCAAAGCCATGTTATCTGGTCGAGCGCCAAAAATCACGAGCAAAGTATCTACATCTAAGCGGTTGTAGAACAGGAAAGGTGACCCCCAAAAAGAGGGGGCCAAATAAATTCGGCGAGCTTTGTCAAGCTCAGGCAGGCGCACGCCGGCAGACAGCTCCTCGAGCATTGTAGGAAGCTGCAAGGAGCCCGCTCGCATCTGGGCATGCGAAAGCCCTTGACGCAACACGGGCAAGATGCGCTGCTCTTCTTCCGAGAAGAAAGCTTCTACATAGGCTTTTAGGGCTTTTAGGTACTTTTCGCCAAATTCTTCTCGATTTGCCCAGGTTTCATAAAGCCGGTTAAGGTAGGTGGGGGTGACCAAGCGGTTACGGTTTTGGATATTATTGCTGATGATGCTTTTTTCGGTGGTGTTCCATTTGCGCTGCGCGGTTGTATTGAGCAACACATCGCGTACTACCGTGGGCGTGCTATAGTGTAAACTTAGCGCTTCGAGCCTTTTTTCGGCAGGCAGACGTTCGAGTGCATCTAGAACAGCTTGGGCATCTTTAGGCATTGGAACAGTATGAACAAAGGGAAGCGGCTCGTACATCAGAGTGATGGCTGTCTCGAGGGTCTCACGTTCTTCCGCAGGAAGGCGTGAGCGCACGCCGGCTGCCCAAGAAGCACGTAAGCCGTGTTGTTCAGGGCGGTGGAGTACCAGCAAGCTGATGAATAGATCGTAGCCGGTGCCTATTTCCCATCTAAGGCGGGTGTAATCTGATTCAGGCAACATAAAACCTCATGATGAGTAAATAATGGTCTATTATATTAGCTTAATATCTAATTGGTCAAGATGCGAAGTCTCGAAATAGTTTTTTACTGTATTAGTATTCCAAAAAAAAACGAAAATTAAACCTTTTCCGATTGTAGTTCGTCTTCTACTATAGAATTAACGATATTGTAAGGAGAAAATCTTGAATATAGAAATCTATAACCTGAGTAAAAGTTATAAAACGACTAGAGCACTTCAAGAGGTATCTTTCCAAATCCCAGGCGGAGTGTTTGGGTTGTTGGGACCGAACGGTGCTGGTAAAACCACTCTAATGCGCATTTTGGCCACTTTATTATTACCTTCCGCTGGAAAAGTGCGCGTTGGAGATTGGGATGTGACCAGGCAGCCAAACGAAGTACGGCGCCACTTAGGCTACTTACCTCAAGAATTTGGCTTTTTTGGAAACTTAACAGCCTTCGAGATGTTGGATTACATTGCCGCGATGAAGGGAGTACCGAGAAACCAACGAAAAACTGCCATTGAGAGTGCCTTAGTTTCCGTCGGGTTGGAAGATCGCGCACGGCAGAATATCCGTACGTATTCCGGCGGCATGAAACAGCGCTTAGGCATTGCGCAAGCCTTGCTGGGTGATCCATCTCTATTAATTGTGGATGAACCCACAGCTGGTTTGGATCCTGAAGAGCGCATCCGCTTTCGTGGCATTATGGGACAGCTTGGTTCCCAGCATACAGTGCTACTTTCTACCCACATTGTGGCCGATATTGAGGCGAGTTGCGACCGAGTGGCTGTGTTACAGCGCGGGCGAGTAGTTTTCAATGGCACGCCTGCTGGGTTGGCTGCCATAGCGCAAGGAAGAGTTTGGGATGTGGAGCTCGATCAAGCGGAATGGACAGCATTACAATCCCGATATCACCTTATTTCCAGCCGGCCTCAAAACGGACACGTTCATTTGCGCCTGGTAGGCACAGAAAATCCGCTCGGGCGGGGAACACCACGATCGCCAGGAGTAGAAGATGGGTATGTAGCACTCATTTCCAATGATAACCAGTTTGTGGAGGTGGAGCATGCCTAATGCCAGTGAACGTTTTCGAACTTCGCTGCGGCTGGCGTGGCGCCAGATAACCCATCATTGGAGCTACCCGTTAGCGCATTTGATTGTGTTAGCTGTATTTTTTATCGCCTTGAGGACCGCAGAAGATATCAGCGCCAAGGCAATTCTAGAAACGATACCAGGAGATATCGGCATCGCTTTGGCAAGCCTGGCTGGTATATTGATTGCCGGAGCGAGCGCCTCCCGTAGTCCAGGTGCGAAATTCAGTGAGCTCGAGCAAAGCTTCCCTGGCGGCAGTGAAGTGATTCTGGGGCGCTCTTTGGCTTCTTTTCTGGCATCCATTTTGTTTCTGATCGAACCGCTCTTATTCGCGGCCTTAAATGGACCATGGGATTCCTTTCTATCTGGACTACCGATATACTTAGCCGAAGGGTGCTTAACAGTTGCCTTACCTGTCGCTTTAGTATGGCTTTTGGCGCACCGTTCTGGCTTGCCTACTTGGAGTTATCCACTATTGGGCATGGTATGGCTGGGCTTTTTCGGGTTAGGCTATTTGACCCCGTTTTATAGTAACCCCGCGTTTGGATTGCTTAATTTCATGCGTCATGGCAGCAGTTACTATTCAGAAATGTGGGGGCGGCTATTGTTGGATGAGACACCGCGCTGGGCTGACCTATTCTACGTTGGCTTAGGTGTAGCAGCTCTAGTTCTACTATGGTTGGTGCAGACGGCGAACCGTCTACATCGAGTGCCAGCAGCCGCGCCTTTGCTTCTGGCAGCCTCTCTTGTCCTTTCAGGCTTCAGCGCAGTGCAGTATTCTGGGATCACATCTGATTGGCTCACTAACCATACTCCCTGGGTGCAAACCATCGATCCAGCCACCCATGTGCCAAGGCAACACGTGGCCGAACCTTATCCATTTGGCGAACCCCCCGCGGTTGAGGTAGACGTCCGAAATTATGATTTAACGCTGGATTTTTCGAATGAAGCCCCAAAGTTTCATGCCACGCTGGAATTGGGAAACGATCAAGATCGCGCGCTTCAAGAGTTTGTCTTGTTACTTAACGGCCGGTTAGCATTGACCGAATCCAGCTTGCCTTGTGAAAAGCAGGGGATATGGCTGCGTTGCAGCGCCCCAGAAGCATTTGCTCCAGATGGAACGTTGAGGCTTGAGCTGAGTTATGAAGGGACGATACATGAGGCGGGTATGATCCCCTCACGTGATTGGCAGTTGAAGGATTTTATTTTACCTAATGGATTACGCCTCTCGCCGCAGGCAGCTTGGTACCCCATCCCTTACTCTCCGAGTTTAGAAGATCAAGGTGTGCGTAATGATATTTTTCTGCTGAGAAAACCAGCCCTGGTTACACTGGAGGTTATCCAATCTGCTTCTCATCCCTACCGGCTCGCCAGCAACCTGCCGCACGTTGATGCAAACCGATTCGAATCGCAGGGCGCCACCTGGATCTTCCTGATTGGCTCACCTAACCTGGTGGAAGAACAGATGGGCGATATAAGGCTGGTAACCGCACGCAATGATCTGGAAGCGGTCAGGGGAGCCGCCGAGCGCTACCGCGACATTTATGAAACCTACCGAACCATCTTCCCGGCAGTCAACACGCACACAGCGCTGGTAATGGCACTGGGGGAGGAGCTTGGGCTGCCTGAGGAAACCCACACCCCGCCTACATTAGAACAACCAGTGATTATTTCTAGTCGCTATGTTCTTTGGAGCATGGGAGCTTGGGATCAGTCCCTAAGCTCGAAGTATTATCTTGGCGATGCCGTTTTGGCTGAATTCTGGCTGCTGAACCGGGCTACACAGCTAGGAGACGAGGCTTGGAGTTATCCTTCAATGCTCTGGCAAGTGAACAATTCCCCGGTCTGGTATGCAACTTCGAGCTTCCTATGGGAATACTATGAGTCCGGCGGGGATGCGCTCGACCTGGCCGAAAGAATCAATGTCCGCATCGCTGACCAGGCAGGAGGGCCTGGCGAAAGCCCATTTAGCCAGATCGTCAACGGCCTGCTGCAGGTTTACCAACAGGGCGGGCAGGCCGGGCTGGTACATGCGATTAACCAGCTCTCACTGATGTCCGAAGAGACCTATAATACGCTCTATGCAGAAAACCCGGAAGCTCTCAGGCAATGGATTGTGGAGGCTGGCGATGAAGCGCTCTAAAAGCTCGCTGTGGTATGAGCTTAAGTTAGCATTCTTCTATGGGGGCTGGCTGCCATTACTAATTCTGCCATTGGCGGTGTTGTGGATCTCGTTGATAACCACCCTCTTCACCGATATGCCAGCGGCTATCAGCAGAATGTTGGAATTGTTGTTGCCAGTGGTGGCCGCCTTGTCGGCTGCGCCGTTGATGAACATGGAAACTCAAGCTGGGTTTGCCGAACTGCGCGCCAGTTATGCCGAACCTTGGTGGAGGTTGCCGCTCAGCCGCAGTCTGATGGCTGCTCTATGGACGGTGATCGCCCTCGGCCTGGGAGCGTTTGCTTTTCTTGCCAGCGGAGGTAACTTAAGTCTCATTTCTGTGTTTCCTGCTCTTAGTCCGACGCTGTTCCTGATGGGGCTTTCTCTACTAGTGGGCAACCTGACCCAGAACTACTGGGCTGCCATGGGTGTGAGCATGGGGTTCTGGTTCATCAACATGGCTGCGCATGTTCCTCTGACAAATAATGTTGTTACCAGCAGCCTGTTCCTGTTCGCGTACAACTGGCCGCCGGATACGGTGGACTTTCTCGTCAATCGCATGCTCCTGGCGGGCACCGGGATTCTCTGTTTTGTTCTAAATAGCGGCTGGTACTGGTGGACGCTAAGACGTGGATTGCGACTGCATGGATCAACTGCCTGACGAAACCCTTTTTGCTAGGCTCATGAAAGGAGATGAAGAAGCTCTCGAGGTCATTCTTGCGCGCTATGCACAACCCTTGTTTGGCTTCCTCTGGCGCCTGACTGGCGATGAAGCTTTAGCAGAAGACCTACTTCAGGAAGTGTTTATCCGGTTGGTCACCTACAACGGCAGGCTGCCGGCTCACTTCCGCGCCTGGTTGTATACTGTAACCCGCAATCTTGCCTATGACGCCCTCCGAGCACGCGGAAGACAGGATGCTCACCGTGCGAGCAGCATGGACGGCAATGTAGACGAATTTATGAATGTTGCGCAAAAATTGCCCGAATCGGTCGCGATTGGTAAGGAAAATGTTGAGCGGATCAAGCGGAGCTTGGAGCAGCTTCCAGATGAACAACGCGAAACTGTGCTGCTGCGTTTTTATCAGGAGCTGACTCTAGAAGAAATTGCCAAGGTGACGAAAGTTTCTCTGGGAACGGTCAAGAGCCGACTATATAGAGCTTTACGGCTTTTGCAGGGAATGCTCCTCAGGGAGGAGGTGAAAGATGAACGATAAGATAGATATAGAATCTGAAGGCTCTTCAGAACTGGAAGGCTGGGAACAGGAAATGGCGAAAATCCTAAAAAAAAGCGAAGCACCCCAATTGCCGCCAGAAAAAATAGAAGCTTTGCTTGCCACCCTCAAGCCGATGGTAACGGCGCGGCGTGAAGAGCCAGACTTGAATCCACCTGAGCCAAACAGCCGCTGGCGGATAGGAGAATTTTTGCGCCTGGTTCGGGATCAAGCCAGCTTGTTTGAGCCGCCTTTCTGGATGGCGATGGGCTTTATTTTGTTATGCAATCTAGCTTTGCTGATGTCAGACAGATTGGGAGCGCTGATCTCTATGCTGATTCTGGTGTTGCCGCTGTTTGGCGGCATTGCTATGATATATAGCCTGCATGCAATACGCGGTGGGCTGTGGGAGATTGAGCAGGTCTCAGCTGCCGGAATCCATCGCATCTTCACAGCGCGATTGTTGCTGATGTTTGGCTTGCAACTTTTTCTCGCGCTGCCATTATTGCTATATTATGGCTCTCAATCTGGCGGCTGGGCGCTGGCTCGCATGGCGGTGGCCTGGCTAGCGCCAACGGTAGCCCTGAGCGGCATAACTCTCTTCCTGTTCTCTCGCTGGGGTGAATGGCCCAGCGTGGCCATTGCAGTGCTAGTCTGGGGATCGTTGATACTCTTCGGCGCAAAGCGCGCCAGTTTTATTGGGTTTGCGGAAATGATTCTAACCCACATTGTATTCAATCCACTGCTGCCCCTATTGGGAGCGCTTGGACTGGCGATAGGGCTGATATTCGGCGCGCTGGGGATGCAAAAGCTTACTTCCAGGAGTTCCATTTGGAGCTGATCCTTGACGGCGTTTCCAGGAGCTTTGGTGGCCAACCGATATTGAGGCAATTTTCGCTTGGGCTTCACGGTGGGGTAACTGGCATATTGGGTCCCAATGGTGCTGGCAAGACCACCCTAATGCGCATTCTGGCGGGTTTGCTGGCGCCAGACGAGGGCACACTCCAGGTCAACGGCCTGCAGGGAGAAGCAGCGCTAGCAGTTATTCGCAGAGAGATGGGTTATCTTCCGCAAAGCCTAGAATTGCCACGGCATCTCACACCGCGTGTGGTGTTGCGTTATATCGCTGGTCTCAGGCGGATGCGCGTTTATGGACGATGCCATCATGAAATTGCTCACTGAGGTTGGCCTTGAAATGATGGCTGACAAGCCGCTAGCGCAGCTTTCAGACGGACAGCGCCGACTGGTAGCAGTGGCGCAGGCATTTATGGGCTTGCCAAAGTTAATTTTGCTGGATGAGTTTAGCGCCGGCCTCGACGTGGAAGAGAAGGAAGCCGTTATTAGGTTGATCCATAAAGTTGAGTGTGGCTCATTAGTAGTTATCACATCGAATCTGCCTACAGAAGTGGAGAAAATTGCTCAAAGATTGATTGTCCTGCGGAATGGGGTAATCCAATTCACCGGAACTGCCGCAGAACTGCTGAGTCAGGCTCGGGGGATGGTGTGGGAAGTGCGTTTGCCAAGCAATGAAGCAAATTCTGTTATTGAGCGTTTTCGTGTGAGCCGTATAAGCCATGAGAATGAAAATGTTGTTTTGAGGATATTGGGGGATACGCCCGATCTGGAAGGAGCGCAATCAGTTCCACCAACTCTGGAAGATGCTTATCTTTTTTTAATGGGGAATGCCATCAAACACTAATCGACCTCCGCTAATAATGGGTTTGCACAAGTGTTCCTTACCTGCTGCAACATCAATTTCTTCCACTTCCTCTATAGACCTGTTTGCCTTGCGGCCTTGAGATTAGATTAAAATAGTTGGGGAGAGGCATGACCATGAACACGATCATTGATTACCTTGATTGGCGGGGTGACCTTTCTTTCAATCAAGATCCGCCCAACGAAGTGGATAACCTGATTTTTTCGGTTTTATCTTACATAGATTTTAGCAGCATTGTCCCGGGATTGAACGAGCCGGGTTCGATCATTCTGCAAGAAGCTGCAGACCAAATTAAGCCAGCCAAGCACGAGGTTACGACAAACCTGACGCGCTCGTTTTTCGCTGCGCTGCCCTTGCTTTTAGAAAAATGCGCAAAAACCGAACGTTTTGCCAACTTGCAGCTCTCGCATTACATCGATCGTATCGAATTTGCCAAAGCTGAGCAGTTCTCGGCTGTCGTTTTCTCTTTAGATGAACAGCTGCACTTTATTGCCTTTAGCGGCACGGATGATACCTTGGCAGGTTGGAAGGAAGACCTCGAAATGAGCTTCCGAGAAGCGGTGCCAGCTCAGAGGGATGCCACGCGCTATGCTCAAGCAGTAATGGCAGACCTTAGCGGGGACTTCTACCTCGGCGGGCATTCTAAAGGCGGTAATTTGGCGGTTTACGCAGCTGCGCACCTAACGCCGGAAGAACAGCAACGTATTATTGCCGTTTACAACAATGATGGACCGGGCTTTCTCGCCAACATTATTGAAAAAGAAGGCTACCAGCGCATTATTCACAAAGTGACCACTTTTATCCCCCAATCTTCTGTGGCAGGCATATTGCTGGAGCATGAAGAAAAATTTCAGATTATCAGGAGCACCGAGACTGGCTTAATGCAACATAACGCCTTCTCTTGGGAGGTGCTGGGCAAGCATTTTGTTTATGAACAAGAGCTTTCTAAAAGCAGCTTGGTGCTCAGTCAGGCTATCCGTGCTTGGTTGAATGATATCTCTTTAGAGGAAAGATCCCAGTTTGTGGAGGCTTTGTTCAAGGTGATCGACGCGACAGGTGCCAAGACCTTGAGCGATCTCTCGGAGGATAAACTTGCTGCGGCTCGCGCGATGATCACTACCCTTACCCAATTGGAAGAGGAGACCCAGACTATCCTAAAAAAAGTGGTGGAAAGCTTCTTTGCTGAAGGCCAGAAAATATTACGTTCTTCATTAGGAGAGGGCGTGGAAAGCCTGGTGCAAAAAACCATCCTCCGAAAGAAAGCTGACGGTCCTAATACCATAAAGAGCTGAGGGTGTTGAAAAACATTGGTTAATCGATTACATCCAAATTTTTCAAAGTTAAGAATTTCAATCTGCCCTCACCCTGCCCTCTCCCAGCTCCGAATCACATTAGTTTTTCAGCGTCAATCTGCTGGGAGAGGGAGGTTTCTTTTGCAGACGGTAGGCGGCGGCCGCGCCTTGGACACATCTTTTTACCCAACACAATTCCGGGGAAAAATTCCCCTTTAAAAGCAAAGTAGGGGGGGGGAGAAAAAGGTGGGGGGGAGGTAAAAATTTGATAAAATTACAATATTAAAATATAT
>DMCS01000023.1 GCA_003445715.1 Candidatus Mesolinea sp.
CCTGTTTGCGATTATAACATGGGCGAAGACCGCACTTTGACTCCAATGCAGAAGGTATAATGGCTTTATGCTGCCGGAGTTAAACCTTGGGGATCATGTGCGCCTGCGCAAATCCCACCCTTGCGGCGGATACGAGTGGGAAATCGTACGCTTAGGTGCTGATATCGGCTTGGTCTGCCTCACTTGCGGGCATCGCATCATGCTCACCCGCCGAGAGCTAGCCCGACGGATGAAGACCTACCTGCCGAAACCCCAACCGCCTGAAAATCCGCCATCGACGGAAAGCTAAAAGCAGCACGCTCATAACTTGCACCTTTTCTTTACGCATTCCTATAATCTGCTGGGGTATAATCATTTCAAATTAATCTAAGCGAAAAATATGCCAATTCTAAGCCCAAACACCCTCGAATTTTTCTCGCACAGCCCGGAGCAAACCCGACGGGTGGGCATCCGCTTAGGCAGCTTGCTTAAGCCCGGTCAGGTGATTTGCCTGGAAGGCGAGTTGGGTTCCGGCAAGACCACCCTCGTGCAGGGCATCGCCCAGGGTTGGGGCTCCGCTGATCGTGTCTCCAGCCCAACTTTTGTCATCATGAATGATTACCGCCACCCTAACGGGCAGCACCTTTACCACGCCGATGCCTACCGGCTTTCGGATTCCCCGGAAGATGTAGCAATATTAGATTTGCCAAACTTGCTTACCAATGGCATCTTGGTTTTAGAATGGGCTGAGCGCGTCAAATCCAACCTCCCAAAAGAGAATCTGTGGATCCAAATGCGCTGGATCGCCGAAGAACGCCGACATCTGACCATCATTCCACAAGGTGAGCCTTATGAAGAGTTGGCGAAAAACCTGGAAATATTAGTCTTTGGAGCCTTTTGATGCTTTTGGCGATTGACACTTCCACAAATTGGATCGGGCTTGCCCTATTTGACGGCACGCAAATCTTGTGTGAACAAACTTGGCACAGTCAGAGCTATCACACCACCGAGCTGGTGCCTGCAATTGACGAAATACTCACCCGAACGCAAGTCCGTCGGGCAGAATTGAGCGGCTTGGGCATTGCCCTTGGCCCCGGCTCATTTACGGGGTTGCGCATTGGCATGAGCGTGTGCAAAGGCTTGGCTTTAGCCTTGGATCTGCCTGTGGCTGGCTTCCCCTCGTTGGATATCTTAGCTGTTGGGCAGCCTCTTTTGCGCCGCCCGATGATTACTCTGCTGCAAGTTGGGCGCGGGCGTTTTGCTTGGGCACGTTATTTTAACCAAGATAAACAATGGGTGCAGGAAGGCTCCGTGCAGGTCTCCAGCCCGCGCGAGATTGCTGCAACGATTAAGTCCCCAGTTTATATCTGTGGTGAGATGGGTGCGGAAGAACGCCGCATTCTGGGGCGCAAATGGAAAACCGCGCGGCTATGCAGCCCAGCGCAGGGCTTACGCCGGCCGGCAGTGTTGGCTGAAATGGCTTGGCAGCGCTTGCACGCCGGCAAGGCAGATGATGTAGTCTCGCTCGCGCCCATCTACGTGCACACCCTCAGCAACGTCCCCGATTTATGAGCCCACAAGCTCCCAAGGTAAATGTACGCTACATGAAGTTGGCTGATTTGCCCCAAGTGGAGGCTCTGGATAGCGTTTGCTTCCGCACCCCATGGCCAGAAGGCTCATTTCGCTACGAGCTGCGCCCCGATTCAGCCAGTATCTGCTTAGTAGCAGAATTGGAAGAGGCGGAAGCCGAGCCGCAAATCATTGGCGTGGTTGTGGTCTGGCTGATTGCAGAGGCAGCTGAGATCGCTACATTAGCGGTCACCCCGGAGCAGCGAGGCAAGGGCATTGCCAGGCAGCTGTTGATATCGGCATTACGGCTGGCATTGCAGGCAGGTGCGCGGAAATCCATTCTGGAGGTGCGCATCAGCAACACGCCAGCACTACACTTATATTATGGGCTGGGCTTTCAAGCTGTCGGCTTGCGCCCTGGCTACTATGAGGATACACATGAAGATGCCCTGCTGCTCACCCTTGACCGGCTTGATTCGCATGTGCTCAAAGCCTTAGAAAAGACTTAAATCGCGCCAAAAAGCCCCGTTTTAGGTGTAAAATTGCACTCCGGAGAGTTTTATGGATGCTGAAAACACCTTACAAGCCATTCGCTACCAGATTGAGCAATGCCAAGCCTGCCCTCTTGCCGCTGGCAGGTTGAACGTTGTGCCTGGTGAAGGACCCGCCAACAGCCAAATCATGTTTATCGGCGAGGGACCTGGCTTTCATGAAGACCGGCAAGGGAAGCCTTTCGTCGGTCCCGCAGGCAACTTCCTGGATGAGTTACTTGGTTATGCTGGGCTCAAGCGCTCCGAAGTGTTTATCACCAACGTGGTCAAGTGCCGTCCGCCAAATAACCGTGACCCCCAACCCGAAGAGCTTGCAGCTTGCCAGAGATACTTAGATGCTCAAATTGCAGCTATTAATCCGCGCATCATCGTAACCCTCGGGCGTTTCTCGATGGCACGCTTTATCCAAGATGGCAAAATCAGTCGCATTCACGGCTATCCTCATAGAGTTGAAGGCCGCACAGTGGTCACGATGTATCATCCCGCAGCAGCATTGCACCAACCCGCTCTGAAAGACGCCCTTATCGAGGATTTTTCTCATTTGCGGGATTTCTTGAACCAGCCGGCGCCCAGCCCTGAGGAGCAGGATTTTTCTGATAGCGCAGAACCTTCCACCCCAGAGAACCCGCCGGAACAATTGAGTCTTTTTTAATTCAAATATAAGAATAAAAAAATCAGGTGAAACATGGTAAAAGACGAATTAATTGAAATAATCCAAAAGAAACGCGCTAATATAGGCATTATGGGGCTAGGTTATGTTGGCCTTCCTTTGGCAGTGACCTTCGCCAACGCCGGATTTAACGTCACCGGCATTGACCCCAACCGTGAAAAAGTTGAGATGATCAACCGGGGGGAGAGCTATATTCAGGATGTGACCAACGCGCAGCTGCGCAAGCATCTCGAACACGGCCTGTTGCGTGCAACCGATGATTACTCTGTCCTCAAGGAAATCGACGCCGTTTCGATCTGCGTGCCCACACCCTTGCGTAAAACGCGCGACCCAGATATGTCCTTCATTGTGGACGCGAGCAACGCTTTAGCCCCTTATTTGCATCGCGGTATGATTATCGTGCTTGAATCGAGCACCTACCCAGGCACCACCCGCGAACTGGTGCTGCCCACCCTGACCGAGAATTCAGACCTCAAGGTCGGTGAGGACTTCTTCCTGGCTTTCTCGCCGGAGCGCGTGGACCCTGGCCGCACAGACTGGACCACCTACAACACCCCCAAGGTGCTGGGCGGCATAACGCCTCATTGCACCGAGGTTGGCACCGCTTGGTATCGCATGGCGCTGGAAACTGTGGTGCCGGTCTCGACCAGCGAGGTAGCCGAGATGACCAAGCTGCTGGAAAACACCTTCCGCATGGTCAACATTTCCATGGTCAATGAACTTGCTCAAATGTGTGACCGCTTGGGGATCGACGTCTGGGAAGTGGTTGATGCCGCTGCCACCAAGCCCTTTGGCTTTATGAAATTTACCCCCGGGCCTGGCATGGGCGGGCACTGCATCCCCGTGGATCCGTTGTACCTCTCCTGGAAGATGAAGACCATCAACTATACCGCGCGTTTTATCGAGTTGGCTTCGGAGATCGACTCCAACATGCCGCGCTACGTGGTGGGCAAGATTCAAGATGCACTCAACCGCTATAAAAAGCCCCTCAATGGCAGCAAGGTTCTGATCCTGGGCGTGGCTTATAAACCCAACATCAACGATCTGCGTGAATCCCCAGCGTTCGATATTATCCATCTGCTGCAAGAGAAAGGTGCTGAGGTTTCTTACTACGATCCTTATGTGCCAGAAGTGAATCATGATTTCTTCCACCTCTTTTCAGAGAAAGACCTCGCTAGTGCGGTGGAAAAAGCGGATTGTGTGGCAATCATCACCAACCATAGCAAGGTCGATTACGCTATGGTGCACGAGAAAGCTGCGTTGATTTTTGATGCCCGCAATGCCCTCAAAGACATTGCCAAAAAGAGCTCGAAGGTTGTAAAGCTCTGATGTCTGCATACTTGCTCACCGGCGCCGCTGGTTTTATTGGCGCACGCCTGGCAGAGTTCCTCTTACAGGACGGTCATGAGGTTTTCGGCGTAGATAACCTTAGCCCAGCCTATGACGTGCGCATGAAGGAATACCGCCTAGCGCGCCTGCAGCAGAACTCAGACTTTCACTTTTTACGCAAGGATATTACTGATAAGGCGCTCATCGCACAGCTGCAAGCAGAGCTACCGCCGGTGGAAGCGGTGATCAACTTAGCCGCGAGCGCCGGTGTACGTGCCAGCACCAAAGACCCCTGGAGTTACCTGTATACCAATACCTTAGGTACGCTCAATATGCTCGAATTCTGTGCGCGCGCCGGGGTGATGAAATTCATCTTAGCATCCACCTCCAGCCTGTATGGCAACGAAGGCAAGCCGCCGCACGCTGAAACCGCCCCCACTGATCATCCCCTTGCGCCTTATGCTGCTAGCAAAAAAGGCGCCGAAGCCTTTGGTTACGCTTACCATCACCTTTATGACATCGACGTGACTGTTTTGCGCTATTTCACTGTATATGGTCCCGCAGGCCGCCCGGATATGGTCATGTTCCGCTTTTGCCAGTGGATCGCGGAGGGTCGGCCGGTGCTCGTGACCGGCGATGGCGAACAATCGCGCGGTTTTACTTATGTGGATGACATCGCCAGGGGCACCATCTTAGCCCTGCGCCCAGTGGGTTATGATGTTTTCAACTTAGGCGGGCACGAGGTCATCACCGTCAACCAGCTCATCCGCATGCTGGAAGAGCGCTTGGGTAAAAAGGCGCAGGTGGAGTATATCCCCATGCACCCGGCGGATGTTCTGGAGAACGTGGCTGATGTGAGCAAGGCACGCAGAGTTTTGGGCTGGCAGCCGCAGGTGAGCTTAGAGGAGGGCGTGGACCGCCTTGTGGCGTGGTACCTGCAAGAGCGCGCGTGGGTCAAGGACGTGGAGACGCCATAAGGAATATTGTTGCTTTTTTTCTAATTCCAGTTTTGGCTGATGTACTTCACAGTTTCTTCTGGGTTGAGTGTGATTTATGTGTGTAATTAATTTTCTAAGGAAATCCAAATTATGATAATCTAGATTTCCTTATTCATCTTTAAAAAGCTTGAAAGATAAACTCAATGTTTTACATAAATTCCAATGGATTTTTCAATAATTGCTTAACGGTTCCACTCAATATGGTCATTGACGTGATGTTTCTCAAAAGTTTCTAGTACTTCTTCGCAAAATCGCATCGTATTTTTATCCCCTATTTCTTTCGATAGTTCATATAAATGGATGAACATCTTTTTGCCCGTTTCAGTTTGTTTATAGTTCTTTTTTCTAAAATTATGAATAGAGCAAAGCGTTTGTCCATTACTGATTTCTGCTTTTCCACCTAGATCTTTTGGGATAATATGATCAGCATGTATCTCGTAACCATTTTGTGGGCCACGGCCACAAATTACGCATCGATAATTGTCTCTTTTAAAGATTTCCTCTTTTTGCTCGGGCGTAAAATCTTCTAGTTCTCTTTGCTTGACAGAGGCAGGATCATAACGATAAACACCCTTTTTAACTTTGATAAGAAAACCTTTCTGATGTAATGCTCTGATTGCGCGCCACGGATCGCGAGGTGGCGTTTCATGTGTTTTTAGCCATTCTTCTGTAACCCAATCAACTATCGGCCCATGTTTGAGATCCTCATTTGGATGCGCATAAAAATATTCCATAATTAATTGGCTAATTGTTTTTTCACTCATGAATTTCTC
>DMCS01000087.1:0-29325 GCA_003445715.1 Candidatus Mesolinea sp.
ATTTTATTTTGAGGCATAACGAAAGATGATAAAATTGTCAATTGGTGGGAGAAAATCTTGCAAAAATCTCTCGAACTTGTGGTAGAATGTTGCCTCGTATAATCTGTTTGTATTGACTCATTAACCATCTTGAGATATACTGAAAATTTGCGTTGAAAAACTTTTACTTTGGCGTGGTAGCCTTTGTCTCACCACGCATTTAACGTTTAGGAGAACTGAATGACGGATTTGATGCCTCCAAAAAGTTATGCTCGCATCCCGGTGGGGCTGGAGCTTCCTCAATTAATCCAAGTGCAATTGGATTCTTTTCAGAGGTTGAAAGAGGAAGGGCTTAAGAGCCTGTTTAACGAAATTTCACCCATTGAATCATATGTAGGTGACCTGCGGCTTTACTTCCCCAGTGATGACCCGATCGCCCAAGAGTTCGGATTGAAGTTTTGGTTCGATGAACCAAAAAATACGATTGATGAATGCTTGGAACGGGATTTGACCTATTCCTCGCCGCTTTACGTCTCCGTGCTGCTCGAAGGGCGCAGCAGCGACTTCAGCGAGAAGATCAAGCAAGATTTGTTCTTGGGTGATTTCCCCGAGATGACCCCCAAAGGCACCTTCATTATTAATGGAACAGAACGCGTTGTCGTTTCGCAGTTGATTCGCTCGCCGGGTGTCTATTTTGAAGCCGAGCTGGATCGTACCACCGGCCGGCAGATGGCAAGCGCAAAGCTCATTCCAGACCGCGGTGCCTGGATGGAATTTGAGACGCGTAAGAATGACAGCATTTCCTTAAAATATAACCGCAGGCGCACCGTGCCGATTACCGTCTTTTTGCGCGCACTGGCTGCCATCGATGACGGGATTCCCGATTCTCCGCTCAACAGTGGCACAGATGAGGAGATTTTGGCGCTTTTCCAGGATGTGGATAATAACTCTGATCATCCCTATATCGAATCCTCATTTGCAGAAGAGCCCGAATATGACTTGAGCAGTGGATTGACCATTGCGCAGGCGGCACTCATCGAGCTTTACAAAAAATTACGCCCAGGTGAACCGCCTACATTGGATAACGCCCGCAATCACATCATTGAGCAGCTGTTCGATCCACGTCATTACGACTTAGAAAAAGTCGGCCGATATAAACTAAACCAGAAGCTGGATCTACAGAGTGAAATCCCGATTGAACACCGCACGATTACAAAATTGGATGTGATCCGCTTAGTTCGGCACATGATTCAGATTAATAATGGGATTTTGCCACCAGATGATATTGACCATTTGGGCAACCGGCGGGTTAAAACTGTTGGTGAGCTTATCCAGAACAAGTTACGCGTTGGCTTGCGCCGAATGGAACGGGTGATCAAGGAACGTATGTCCTTGCGTGATACCGGTGGTAGTCTTTCTCCGGTGAGCTTGGTGAATATCCGCCCGATGGTGGCTGCGCTGCGCGAATTTTTTGGTTCCAGCCAGCTCTCCCAATTTATGGAAGAAACCAATCCCCTCAGTGAGCTGCGCCATAAGCGCACCGTTTCTGCTTTGGGCCCTGGCGGCTTGCGGCGCGAACGTGCTGGTTTCGATGTGCGTGATGTGCACTTTTCGCACTATGGGCGCATCTGCCCCATCGAGACCCCTGAAGGACCAAACATCGGCTTGATCGGCAGATTAGCTTCTTACGCCACGGTCAATGAATATGGTTTCATTGAGACACCATACCGTAAAGTTTACCGCTCGATGAAGGGTTCTGACCCCAATCTCGTGAACCACTTGCTGCGGCAGGATATCAAAGATCCAGCCACTGGCGAAATCATCTATCCCACAGAAACACGGGTAACACCAGAAATGGCTGCGAAAATCCGCGAATTGGGGATCAAGGAAGTGTTAGTGCGCCCCTATGTGAGTGATGAGTATGTCTACCTTTCTGCTGATGCCGAAGACAAGTATGTTATTGCGCAGGCGAATGCGCCATTGAACGAGTACGGAGAGTTTATCCGGCGCAATTCCTGCCGTTATTACTCTACCTTTGCCATTTATGACTATGAGTATATTGACTACATGGATGTTGCCCCTAATCAGGTGGTCGGCATTAGTGCTGCGTTGATCCCCTTCTTAGAGCATGATGATGCCAACCGCGCCTTGATGGGCTCTAACATGCAGACGCAGGCTGTTCCCTTGCTGCGCCCTGAGGTACCGCTTGTCTCGACGGGCATGGAAGCCGCAGCTGTGGCTGATTCTGGCCAAATTATCTTGGCTGAGCAAGATGGCGAGGTGATTAAGGTTACTGGTGATGTGATTGTGATTCGCCAGATTGATGGCTCCGAGAAAGAATATAGACTGCGCAAATATCAGCGCTCGAATCAATCCACTTGCATCGACCAGCGCCCAGCTGTGATCAAAGGGCAAATCGTGCACAAGGGTGATGTGATTGTCGATTCCTCCTCCACGGAAGACGGCAAATTAGCTTTAGGGCAGAATGTTCTGATTGCCTTTGTACCATGGGAAGGTTATAACTTCGAGGATGCGGTTCTGATCTCTGAAAGGCTGGTAGAAGAGGATCGCTATACCAGTGTACATATTGAAAAGTATGAAGTAGAAGCGCGCGATACCAAGTTGGGTCCTGAAGAAATCACCCGCGAGATCCCGAACGTTGGTGATGATGCCATTCGCAACTTAGATGAAGAAGGGATTATTCGCATTGGTGCGGAAGTTGGACCCAATGACATTTTAGTCGGTAAGATTACCCCTAAAGGGGAGAAAGAACTAACCCCAGAAGAGAGGCTCTTGCGCGCTATCTTTGGCGAGAAATCTCGCGATGTTAAGGACACTTCATTGCGTATGCCCCATGGTGAACATGGTATTGTGGTGGATGTGAAAGTTTTTACCCGCGAAGAAGATGCCGATTTATCTGCTGGTGTGGATAAGATGGTGCGTGTTTCTGTCGCTCAGCGCCGCAAGGTGATGGCTGGCGATAAGATGGCGGGGCGGCATGGGAATAAGGGCGTGGTTTCGATGGTTGTGCCAGTTGAAGATATGCCCTTCTTGGAAGATGGCAGACCGATCGATATTATCCTGAATCCGTTAGGCATCCCTGGGCGTATGAACATTGGCCAAGTGTTGGAGACGCACTTAGGCTGGGCTGCGAATAGTTTAGGCTTCCGGGCGATTACCCCGGTTTTCGATGGCGCTTCAGAAAGCGAAATTGAAGCTGAGCTTGCCCGGGCTTGGTTGATCGACGAAGCCTGGCGCATCACTGGCGAGAAAGCTTGGGAATGGTTGAACTCAGTCGGCTACGAACCCGAGCAAATTAAAGACGATGAAGAAGCGCGCCTAATATATCTCGCGAATCGTTTAGGGGATAAAGGTTACGATGTTTTCGCTTTGCAGGAAAATGAAACCGTTGCTCGGCGCACCGCAATGATAGAATGGCTGCAGAGCGAGGGATACGATCCAAAGCTCATCACAGCTTTCTCCGAAGATAACATTTCTGTGAAGGAGCGCGCAGCGCAAGACGAGCGAGCTGTGCGTGCCTGCTTAGAACTGTGGGCAAAGCGCCTTGGCAGACCGCTGACTGCGGACTTGAGCACAGAAGACCTTAAAAAAGCCGCGCAAGCCCTCATGGTGGAAACGAATACGCCTACCCCAATTATTGGAAAGCAGATTTTGCGTGATGGTAAGACAGGCGAGGCATATGACCAACCAGTAACAGTTGGATACATGACCTTCTTGAAACTGCACCACTTGGTTGAGGACAAGGTGCACGCACGATCAACTGGCCCATACAGCTTGGTAACGCAGCAACCCTTAGGCGGAAAGGCGCAATTTGGCGGCCAGCGCTTTGGGGAGATGGAAGTCTGGGCGCTGGAGGCATATGGTGCTGCCTATACCCTGCAGGAGATGCTCACGATAAAGTCAGATGATGTGGCGGGACGTGATGCAACGTATCAAGCCATCGTTTCCAATAAACCGATTGAAGCCCCAGGTTTGCCCTCAGCATTCAAAGTTTTGGTTAAGGAGCTGCAAAGCTTGGGTCTGGAGGTCGAATCCATTATGGAAGATGGCGTGATTGAGACATATGGTAAGGATAGTGACCGGCGTGATACGCATATTCCGACTGGTTTACTTGACTCACCCTTTAGGGCATGATAAAATCAATCCTCGCCCTGCCAGGCAGGGTTTTGTAAGCCTTGTTTGGCGAGAGTGGTAAAGAACAAGGCCATCAGCGTAAATTGATGGCCTTGATTGATGAATAATTGTTTATTTTTTAGAAACTAGACGGAGGCAAAGTGCCAACAACTAATCAATTAGTTCGCAAAGGTCGCAAGACTAAGCAACAAAAGAGCAAATCGCCTGCTTTGCAATATACGCTCAATGCCAAAAAGCAGCGGCGAACACGCCAACCTAAGGGTGCCCCGCAGAAGCGCGGTGTTTGCACTGTTGTGCGCACGATGACGCCTAAAAAGCCGAACTCAGCTTTGCGGAAGATTGCCCGTGTACGCCTCTCAAACGGCATAGAAGTTACCGCTTACATTCCAGGCGAAGGACATCAGCTGCAAGAGCACTCGGTGGTATTAGTGCGCGGCGGTAGAGTGAAAGACCTGCCAGGTGTGCGTTATCACATTGTGCGCGGTGCGCTGGATTCGACGGGCGTAGCCGACCGGAAACGCGGCCGTTCGAAGTATGGTGCCAAGCGCGGTAAATAGCACTGGAAGGAATGAGATGAGGCAGGCGCTCACTGTGTGGCTGCGATTGCCTTGTGCATTTTAATGAGGAGCAATTATGGCAAGAAGATATAAACCCGAAAAACGCGAAGTTCCACCGGATGTGCGTTACAACAACCGGCACGTCCAGAAGTTAATCAATCACATCATGCTGGATGGTAAAAAGAGTACCGTTACCACCATTGTTTACGATGCGATTGATATTATTTCCGAGAAAACCGGTAAAAGCGGTGTGGAAGTTTTGGAGCAGGCAATTAGCAACGTCAGCCCGGTGATGGAAGTGCGCCCACGCCGTGTGGGTGGTGCCACCTATCAAGTGCCGATGGAAGTTTCTCCCGATCGGCGGCTCACTTTAGCTATCCGTTGGATTATCGCTTCATCCCGTGCCCGCAGTGGCAAATCTTTCTCAGAAAAGTTAGCAGGCGAACTCATGGATGCTGCCGAGAATCAGGGCGCTTCTATTCGCCGCAAGGAAGAGACGCACAAAATGGCAGAGGCTAACCGTGCCTTCTCCCATTTCCGCATTTAATTTTGCACCTTACCAAATGGATTATTAATGGAAGCATTTCCGCTCGAGAAATATCGTAATATAGGCATTATCGCCCATATCGACGCCGGCAAAACCACGACGACCGAGCGGATTTTGTTTTATACCGGTAAAACCTATCGCCTTGGTAACGTCGACGAAGGCACGACGGTTACCGATTGGATGGCACAAGAGCGTGAACGCGGCATCACTATCGTTTCGGCGGCTGTAACTGCCGAATGGAAAGGCTACCGCCTCAACCTGATCGATACGCCAGGACACATCGATTTTACAGCTGAAGTGCAGCGCTCCTTGCGCGTTTTAGATGGCGGCGTCGTTGTCTTTGATGCGGTACAAGGTGTCGAACCACAAAGTGAAACCGTCTGGCGTCAGGCGGATCGCTATAATGTGCCGCGAATTTGCTTTGCCAATAAGATGGACCGCAAAGGCGCTTCTTACGCGCGCACGATCGAAAGCATTCGGAACCGATTGGGCGCTAAGCCATTAGCCATGCAGATTCCTATAGGGGATGAAGCGGACTTTGAAGGCGTAATTAATCTGCTGGAAGAGGAAGCGGTTTATTTTGAAGATGAATTAGGCAAAGAACCGCTGGTCAAACCAATTCCGGTTGAATATCAAAAAGAAGCTGCCCAAAAGCGCCAGGCTCTCATCGAACAAATCGCTGAGCTGGATGATGGGCTTTTACAGAAATATCTAGATGATGAGCCACTCAGCTTACCGGAGATTAAGGCTGCTTTGCGAAAAGGTGTAATCGCCAACAAAGTTACCCCCGTCTTTTGCGGCACGAGCTTGCGCAATAAAGGTGTGCAGCCCCTTTTGGATGCTGTGGTGGATTACCTGCCTTCACCGTTGGATATTCCCCCTGTCAAAGCAACGCTACTGAAGGACGGCAGTGAAGTGCTGCGCCACGCCGACCCAAGTGAACCTCTTGCCGCGCTTGTCTTTAAGATTGTTACAGACCCCTATATGGGCAGGTTAGCCTACATACGTGTCTATTCTGGGAAGATCTCCCAGGGTGGAGCAGTCTATAACTCCTCTAAGGATAAAAAGGAACGGGTTGGTCGGCTGCTGCGCATGTATGCTGATCGGCGTGAGGATATCCCCGAACTGAGCGCTGGTGACATTGGCGCTATCTTAGGGCTGAAATTTAGTTTTACCGGTGATACGCTCAGCGATCCTTCTGCCCCGGTGCTCCTGGAAAGCATCAGCTTCCCTGATCCAGTCATCTCGGTGGCAATCGAACCTAGAACCAAGGCTGACCAAGAGAAGATGTCAGATTCACTGCAGAAGCTTTCGGAAGAAGACCCGACCTTCAAGATCCGCCAGGACGAAAATACAGGTCAGACGGTGATCTCCGGCATGGGCGAACTGCATCTAGACGTGTTAGTTGACCGCCTGCTGCGCGAGTTTAAAGTGCAAGCCAACGTGGGTAAACCTAAAGTCGCATACCGGGAGACCATCCTTCGGCTGGTGGAAAATGTCAACTATAAATATTCCAAACAGACCGGCGGACACGGGCAATATGGTCATGTGGTCATCAACATGGAGCCTTTGGGCAATGCCGCTGGCATCGTCTTTGAGAACAAGATTCGCGGCGGCGTTATCCCTAAGGAATTCATCCCGGCAGTTGAAAAAGGAATCTACGAAGCTGCTGAGAGTGGACTTTTAGCCGGCTATCCTATGACCGATTTCAAGGTGACATTAGTAGACGGCTCGTACCACGAAGTGGACTCCAGTGAGTTGGCTTTCCGCATGGCAGCCATCTTTGCCTTCCGCGAAGCTGCTGAAAAAGCAGCACCGGTTTTGCTCGAACCCATCATGAAGGTCGAGATCACCGTGCCGGAAGAGTATACCGGTGACGTGTTAGGTCAGATAAACGCCCGCGGAGGGAACGTATTGGGCATGGAGCAGCAGTTTGGCAATGCCCAGCTGATTCACGCAGAAGTACCCCTTTCGGCAATGTTCGGCTATGCCACTGAGCTGCGCTCCGCCACGCAAGGCAGGGGCGTGTTTACAATGGAATTCAAACATTATGCCCAGGTCTCGGAGAGCAAGAAGAAAGAGATCTTAGGCGAAAGATAATTGAAATGGTAAAAGCCCTTCGGCCGGGTAAGTGCTGAAGAGATACAAAATTAGAACTGATTTAGGAAGATTATGGCAAAACAAAAAATTCGCATTCGTTTGAAAGCTTACGACCACCGCATCTTGGATCAATCAGCCAAGCGGATTGTGGAGACGGCTGAACGCAGTGGCGCTCAGGTGGTTGGACCGGTACCGCTGCCCACGCGCATCGAGCGCTACACGGTGCGCCGCTCCACCTTTATTGATAAGGATTCACATGAGCATTTCGAGATCCGTACACACAACCGCTTGATTGACGTGCTGGACCCGGACTCCAAGACCATCGATATGCTGATGCGCCTGAACCTGCCGGCGGGCGTGGATATCGAAATTAAGCTTTAGGGTTGCCAAGGGCGCACACGCGCGCTGCGGGAATCGTTACAATTGAGAGGGGGGCTGGGCGTTTGCCACTGGCAAGCGCGCCGAGTTTGCATTGGAAGCTGCCGAAGGGCGGCTTTTTTGTTGGGGAAAAAGGTGGAGTGAAACCTGTCTGTTTTTATCGACTTGTTCTCGCCGGTCTCTGAGTGTGCAGCCTACTCGCAGGGTACTGAGCGAGTGGAATGTTGTTCTCGCTGGTGTCCTCAGTGCAGAGCCTCCTGTAAGGACCAGCGAGAGGGTTTGACCGCAGGACTCCGCATTTCAAACATTATTGAGACCTAAAGGTCACGTGCCTTGCATGGTCAGGAGACCATGCAAGAACAGAGACCTATCCTTTTTTACAGCCTTCTTTTATAATATAAGGCAGTGGGAAATAATTGGTATTAGATTGATAATACTTAGCAAATGAGATGGAGGAGAAGGTGTTCTGATGACCAGGAAAGTTAACGAAAATAGAGCAATACAAGATTCACTCCCTGAATTAGCTGATAGCTTGGTTATGGGAACACGAGATTTACTTAGGGAAGCAAAAACCGAAGAAGATTTACGGATCGGCTTTGAAAAACTTTTGGATCCCATAAAGGCACAATTGGGTTTACATTCCACTCCTAAGTATGAAAAATCTGTTTATAGCGGTGGTCGCTCCGATGCAATTCATGGGCAGGTCATTATCGAATATGAGCCGCCCATGTCATTTTCTTCAAAAAGGAATATCGACCACGCCTATGACCAGCTAGTAAATTATCTTTCGGATGAAGCCATAGAGGCAGAGCTCACACAATTGGTTGGCGTAGGATTTGATGGCGATCAGATTTTTTTCGTGAAATATCAGAATGGTGACAGCAAAAACATCGATAGAGCCAAGTTTGTAATGCGTGGGCCGTTCTACTTTAATCCCGAAAGCGCCAGAACTTTCTTAATAAACTTACGCGCGCTATCTCGGATGCCGCTCACAGCTGAGAATTTGGCTCAAAAGTTTGGTCCCCAGAGTGAACTTGCTCCAAAAACTGTTTCTGCCTTAGCCAATGCTTTGAAATATTGGGGAAACCAAACCCATATCCGCACTTTTTTCAATGAGTGGAAAAGAATATTTGGGATTGTTTACGGCGAGCAATTTAATGATGGCAATCAAGGAAAAGAGGCTGAGGCACTTTCTACTCTTTACCATGTGGGCAAAGTTATAGATTTTCAGGAACTTTTATTTTGCGTTCATACTTATTTTGCTCTTTTAATGAAGCTCATTGCAGCGGAGCTTCTTAGCCTGAGGGAGACAGCATTTACTTCTTCACTCACTTCAGACCTCGTGCATGCTTCTGATGACGAACTCAAAAGGCATATCGAAGATATTGAAAATGGGGGAATCTATGCCCGCAAAGGCATCACGAATTTTTTAGAGGGCGACTTTTTCCGCTGGTATTTGGATGCTTTCGATTCACCGGAGCTCAGAGATGCGATTCGAGAAGTTGCCAGGGGTCTTTCGGAATTCGAACCGGCAACCAGTACCATCGATCCTATTTCAACCCGTGACCTTCTCAAAAAACTCTACCAATACTTAGTCCCGCAGAAAGTACGGCATCGCCTCGGTGAATATTACACCCCGGACTGGTTAGCGGAATTGTTACTCAATGAAGTTGGTTATCACGGCAACACGCGAAAGCGCTTTTTGGACCCAGCTTGCGGCTCTGGTACCTTTCTCGTCTTAGCTATTCAACGGGCTAAAGAACAGGGACAGAAAGAAAATCTGCCTTCAATTGAGATTGCTAAGAGAATTGTCAATAATATCTGGGGGTTTGATTTGAACCCCATGGCAGTCATCGCAGCTCGCACTAATTATTTGTTTGCTATGGGAGATTTGGTAAATGAGCTACCTCAGTTGGAGATTCCAATTTATCTGACAGATTCTGTTTTGACACCAACGAGTACCAAGAAGGACCTTTTTGGTGAGGCTCTAGAAGTCGCAACTTCGGTGGGATTATTTCGAATTCCAGGAGAATGGGTGCGCAATGGCGGAACATTACTCATGATTGCAGCCCCGCTGGTTGAAGAAATGGTAAAGAATCGCTATTCTACAGATGAAGCGATTGAAAGATGTAAAAATGAAGGCTTGGTTTTTTCATCCAATGAAGACATCGTGAGGGATTTTTATGATCAACTCTTAAAATTAGAAAAAGAAAATAAAAATGGCATTTGGGCAAGGTTTTTGAAAAACAGTTTCGCCCCGTTGATTGCTGGGAAATTTGATTTCGTGGTTGGGAACCCACCATGGATCCGATGGGACTACCTTTCTCATACATATCGCAACGCTACTCTTCAACTTTGGAAAGATTATGGATTATTTTCCCTCAAAGGATACGCCCAAATGCTAGGTGGAGCGAAGCCAGATTTTTCAATGCTATTTGTTTATTCGTCTGCAGATTATTACCTCAAAGAAGGTGCAAAATTAGGTTTTCTCATCACTCAAGAAGTTTTTAAATCAAAGGGAGCTGGGGAAGGTTTTAGAAGGTTCAGGTTAGGGGAAGGTAAATATCTAAAAGTAATAAAAGCTCATGATTTTGTTTCTGTTCAACCCTTCGAAGGAGCAGCCAATAAAACAGCGGCGATCATTCTTATAAAAGGAGAAAAAACTGAATATCCAGTACCATATTTTATTTGGACCAAGAAAAAAGGAATCGGGAAAATAAAAACAGATAGGGTACTTAATGAGGTTTTACCACTCTTAATTAAAAGGAAATATAATGCACGACCCGTTGCTTCAGATAATAGCGCTTGGCAGACTTACTTAATGGACGATAAAAAGTTGTTAAAAATAAAAGGAAACAATTTTTATGTTGCTAGATCCGGAGCATATACATCACCTTATGGTGTTTTTTGGATAAATATTCAGCAAAAACTTTTGAATGGCAATTTAAAGGTTACTAATAATACTAGTCAAGGAAAACGAAAAATTCCTAACATTGAAGAAGTAATAGAATCAGATTTAGTTTTCCCTGTTGTAAGAGGTTCTGATATCAATAAATGGGGTGTTGATATAAGTATTTTTGCATTAATAGTTCAAGACCCACATAAGCACAACAAAGGCTATGATGAAAATATAATGAAACAAAAGTGGCCTAGGACTTATAGCTACCTAACGAGATTTAAGGAATTTTTAATAACGCAGGCAGCCTACAACAAATTCCATAAAGACCAAAATAATCCTTTTTATAGTCAGTACAATATTGGCGACTATACATTTGCAAATTATAAAGTAATTTGGAATCAGATGGGCAATGAACTCAGTGCTTCTGTAATATCTCAGAAAAAGACGTTATTTGGGTATAAAACAGTAATTCCATTGCATACAACAGCATTAATCGCTACTAACAACGAGCCAGAAGCCCATTACCTTTGCGCTATCATTAATTCAACCCCGGTTCGCGATTTTATCAAATCGTTTTCCTCCGCTGGACGGGGCTTTGGCACGCCATCCGTGATGGAACATGTCGGGATTCCCAAATTTGATCCCCAAAATGCGCTCCATCTGAAATTAGCTGAAATATCTAAGCAATGCCATCAATTAAAACTTGAAGGCAAAGACGAGGAAATCAAAAAATTAGAAAAGGAAAATGATGCCTTGGTAGAGGAGTTATTTGGTATCAGCCACGAGTAAATCTCATTGCCATAAACCAAATTGCTCTGACCTTCTAAAATCCTAAGCTATAATTAATTCATAAGGAGGGCAGCCATGTCTCTTAAGCCTCCGAAATATGTTGATACCGTGCGGCGCTTTATCTACTGGCAATATGCTCAGCTGATTGCCAAGGCGGCTGGTTTTGAAAATAATTGGGGGTTTGTGGTTTCTCGCTATAAAAAGCTCGAGTCCGGTGAGATGAATTGGTCCTCTTCCATTCGCGATTATGAAAAGGAATTAGAGAAAGGCAGGGTTTGTGTGTATTGTGGAGCGACCAGTGGATTGAGCACTGACCATATTATTCCTATTTCCCGGGCAGGGGTCGACCCGCGCATTGTGGCACTGCTCAACTCTGCGGATAACTGTGTTTGTGCTTGTAAAAGGTGTAATTCATCGAAGGGAGACCGGGACATCTTTGAATGGTATGGCACAGAACGGCTGGATGATATCCCGCAGCTTGCTCTTTCTAAGTTTTTGAAGCTGTCGTATCGCGTGCATGAAATGCAAGGCACGTTAGACCTAAGGGATCCGAACATGGATGGCGCACTCGATATTTATGACCTGGGGGTTGTAATTACACATCTGATTTCAAAAATGTCGGATAAAGCCCAAAAAGGAAAAGAGCCGCCACCCACCCCGAAACCTAAAGAATAATCGGTATACGTATGGAAAAGTAAAATTTAGTCCCTTGTTCTCGCCGGTCTCCGAGTGCGTAGCCTGCCCGTAGGGCACCGAGCGAGTGGTTTTGACCGTAGGTCTCCGCATTTTAGGTGTTTCTGATAACAATATCCATAATAAAACAACTTCTTTGAGACCTAAAGGTCACGTGCCTTGCATGGTCAGGAGAGTGCGTAGCCTGCCCGTAGGGTACCATGCAAGAACAAGGTCACATGCCTTGCATGGTCGGGAGAGCGCGAAGCATGCCCGCAGGGTACATGCAAGAACAGGAGGACGAGTTTTATGAAAATCCACATTTTAGGTGCTGCACAGACAGTGACTTGCTCCATGCATCTGATTTAAGAATTATGTAGTTTTCTACAATCCTTGATGCATCTAAAAAGCACTATTACGAGTGCCAAAGCACATGAAAACCATGTTGTGAACACTTGAAAACCGATGTTATTGTGAATAGTGTAACCCCGGAGACTCCATGGCCACCAAATAATATCGAGTGGAATCCCTACAAGAGGAGAAAACACCTCAGGTTTATTTTCAATGGCTCTTTCAATATATCCTGTAATTGAGAACAATAACCCTATAGTGAAATAAGAAATAATAAGTCTTCGGATAAGTTGCATAAAGACTAAAGATTTTTGTTCTCCTTTATCAGTTCTCTTGAGAAACTTATTGATAAAGAAAAGACATGTAACCACGAAAGCAAAGATCGTTAATACATCGTAAATCTGAAGGCTCGAATTCACGATATTCCCTCTGATGCTCCAAGGCCAGGATACAATACTGGCAAGCACAGACAGAAACCACCATGAACTTATGCTTTTTCCGGTTGCCAGGAAGTAGAGATGGCTGGAGACACTGTAAGTTAAACCAGTCACTAAAAGAACAACAACTATAGCTTTTATCAGGTCCAAAACAAAAGCCTTGTTATTCTTGCTTGATGGTATTTCAGGCTGTTCCATAGTGATCCTTTCTTTCTGGTTAAAACAACAATTGTGCCCTAATGATAACATTGTTGTTTTTTTCTGAACGAACTTACTTCTAGATCAAGAAATAATAAGCACTTAATCTATTGACCTCATATTGTTCAGTAATATTACGACTTGTTTCCCTATTGACTAAGGACAAAGGTAGAAATACCTGTGTCCTATTACTATTTTTTCAAAACTCAATTGAGCAGGAATACCCCTTCACTTTTAATACATATTATGCCAATCTCGGCAGTAAAAGCTCGTGTTAGTTCATCTAAAATGTTACCGAAATAGAATCTCTTTGTTTTTGCCGGTTTCCGAGTGCGTAGCCTGCCCGTAGGGCACCATGCAAGAACAGGAAGTTTTCACCAATCACCTTGGAAACTGTTCTAAATCTAAAAATTCTTGCCATTTTGCCCTTGCATTCTACAGGGCAGGTGTGGTATATTTGCAAGGTTGCCCTCCAAGGCAATACAAGTAAGTAGGCAGTTTAAGAATGTGACCCGCGTGGGCAGCAAAGCTACACAGGGCATATTAACTGAATTGCGCGGAGATGATGCAGCCAGCCCATGCTGACAGTCTCGCCAAGAATAACTAACAGGAGAATAGTATGTTTAAAGGGCTAATTGGAAGAAAGATCGGTATGACCCAGATCTTCGATGAGAACGGCGCCGCCGTTCCAGTAACGTTACTCGAAGCTGGGCCTTGTTTTGTTTCTCAGGTCAAGACGGTTGCCACTGACGGCTACAACGCGGTGCAGCTTGCCTTTGGCGAGGTGAATCCCAAGCGTGTGAGCAAAGCGCACTTAGGCCACTTGGAGAAGAACAACCTGCCTCCCATGCGGGTTCTGCGCGAATTCCGCGTTAAAAACTTAGAAGAAATTCAAGCTGGTGATGTGTTGAACGCCTCCGTTTTTGAGGCAGGCGAGCACGTGGATGTGATTGGCACGAGCAAGGGGAAAGGCTTCGCCGGTGTGGTCAAGCGCCACGGTTTCCGCGGCGGTCCCCGCACGCACGGTCAATCGGACCGATTGCGCGCGCCAGGCTCTTCCGGAGCAACCACGACCCCTGGGCGGGTTTTCAAAGGCAAGCGCGGACCAGGACGCATGGGCAATGAGCGCGTAACCTCGTCCAATATCCGCGTGGTACTGGTGGACCCTGAGCGCAACCTGATTGCTGTGAGCGGCTCGGTGCCAGGACCTAAGGGCGGCACCGTAGTTATCAAAGAAGCGCGCAAGCAGTAAGCCGGCTTGTGGTAATGGAGAACGTAATGATGAAAGTTGATGTCTATAACTTACTAGGTGAAAAGTCCAGCACAGTGGACTTGCCGGAAGAAATCTTCGCGGCGAAGGTTAATGTGGACCTGATGCACCAGGCATATGTGCGCCAGATGGCTAACGCACGCTTGGGCACGCATAGCACCAAACGGCGGGGTGAGGTGGCGGGTTCCACTGCCAAGCCGTGGCGCCAGAAAGGCACCGGCCGTGCCCGCCAAGGCAGCAGAAAATCTGCGCAGTGGGTCGGCGGCGGTCGTATTCATACACCCAAACCGCGCGACTATTCGCAGGCGATGCCTAAGAAGATGCGCCGTGCAGCTTTGCGCTCTGCGCTGACCGTTAAGGTTAATGAGAATCAAGTGATTGTGGTGAGTGACCTTGCGCTGAGAGAGCCGAAAACCGCGGAAATGACTAAAGCCATCAAAGCGTTAGCTGGCGATAGCCACGTGCTGATTTTGATCCCGGACAAAAGTGAAGCCAATCAAAATGCGATTAAATCTGGCCGCAACCTTGCCGAACACAAGCTGTTGTTGGCGAATTATTTGAACATTCGAGATTTATTGCAGTATGAAAAAGTAATTATCCCGCTCGCCTCTCTTGAGGTGATCAAGAGTTATTTGGGATAAGGAAGGTGAAGCAGAATGAGCTACTCTGTTTTTGATATCTTGATAAGACCGGTAGTGACTGAAAAGTCGAACTATCTAGCCAGCAAGCTGCACCAATATGTGTTCGAAGTGGCTGACTATGCTACGCGCGAGATGGTGAAGACAGCGGTCGAAACCGTTTTTGATGTTGATGTGGTACGTGTAAATATTATTAATCTTCCTCCTAAGGCGCATCGCACTTCTCGGAACCGCCGGTTAGCTTTGCGCACCAGTGGCTACAAAAAAGCGATTGTCACCTTAGCGCCGGAAGATAGAATCCCAATTTTTGAAGGGGTGGACTAATGGCTGTAAAAATTTATAAACCTAAGACCCCTGGTCAACGGCACAAGACTAGCTACACGTTTGAGGAAATTACCAAAGACCGCCCAGAGCGCAGTCTGATCGTGCCCCAAAAGAAAAAGGCTGGCCGCAACGTTCACGGTCGCATCACAGTTCGGCACCGCGGTGGCGGTGAAAAACGCCACTTGCGCGTGGTGGACTTCCGCCGGGAGAAAGTTGGTATTCCTGCTAAGGTAGCGGCTATTGAGTATGACCCCAATCGCACTGCGCGGTTGGCATTACTCTCCTATGCTGATGGCGAAAAGCGCTATATCATCGCTCCCGTTGGCGTAAAAGTAGGCGATACGCTGGTTTCTGGCCCGAAAGCTGAGATCCGGCCAGGCAACGCCTTACCGTTGGCAAACATTCCAGTAGGCACGACAATTCATGCTATTGAGTTGAAACCCGGTAAGGGTGCCCAAATTAGCCGCTCTGCAGGTACTTCTGCACAGTTGCTAGCAAAGGAAGGTAAGTATGCTCATGTGCGTATGCCTTCAGGTGAGGTGCGCTTAATTTTGCAAGCGTGTATGGCATCCATTGGCCAAGTGGGCAATGTGGATCACAGCAATGTAAAGCTCGGGAAAGCTGGTCGTGCGCGCCATATGGGCTTGCGCCCTGAAGTGCGCGGCTCAGCCATGTCCCCACGCGACCATCCGCATGGTGGTGGTGAGGGCCGTAGCCCGATTGGTATGCCCGGTCCAAAAACGCCTTGGGGTAAACCGGCTCTGGGTTACAAGACCAGGCGGAATAAACGTACGAAAAAGATGATCATTCGCCACCGTTCAAAGGCTAAGCGCCGTTAGAGATTGGTGATAGGTAGAAAAGGATAGTAACATGACGCGATCATTGAAAAAAGGGCCTTATGTAGACCCAAAACTTTTGAAACGCATCGAGGAAATGAATGCTAAAGGCGAGAAGAAGGTGATACGCACCTGGAGCCGCGCCAGCACCATATTCCCTCAGATGGTTGGTCATACCATTGCCGTGCATGACGGTCGCCGGCATGTGCCGATTTACATTACCGATAACATGGTTGGTCACCGCTTAGGCGAATTTGCGCCCACCCGCTATTTCCGCGGGCACGTTCAGGAAAAATCGACCAGAAGAGGGTGAGATGGCACAAGAAATTAGGGCAAAACTCTCTCATCTTCCTTGCTCAGCGCAGAAAACGCGCTTGGTTATTGACCTTGTGCGGGGAAAACCAGTTAATGAGGCGATGGATATTTTGAGCCTGACCCCCAACAAAGCTGCCAAGCCGGTGCGCAAGCTGATTTATTCGGCGATATCCAACGCAGAGGAAAATTTTGGCGTCAGCCGCGATGATCTGGTTGTTTATCGGATTTTTGCCGATGAAGGCCCCACACGCAAATGGCGTAGGTTCGGAGCTCGAGGCCGTTTCAAGCCGCTGCTGCGACGCAGCTCTCACGTAACGGTGATTTTGCGTGAAAATGAGTAGGAAAGCAAAGAGAGTTGAGGAATAATTATGGGTCGTAAAGTACATCCGATTGGTTTTCGTCTGGGGATTAACAAGCCCTGGTTAGGCCGCTGGTACGCTGAAGGTGAGGATTATACTGATCAACTGCATCAAGATTTGCGCATTCGCGAATTGGCGATGAAAGACGGCGAACGTGCTGGTGTTTCCACTGTGGAAGTGGAACGCTATCCGGGTAAGGTGAAAGTTACCTTGCATACTTCGAAGCCTGGCGTGCTCATTGGCCGCAAAGGCGAAAATGTGAAAGTCTTGCGTCAGAACCTGGAGGCGCTGACCGGTAAAAAAGTAGATTTAGACGTCAAGGAGATTAAATCTCCGGATACAGATGCTTTTTTGGTGGCACAAAATATCGCTGGTCAATTAGAGCGACGCATCAGCTATCGCCGTGCAATGAAGCGCGCGATTCAGCAAGCCATGAGCCATGGCGCTGAAGGGATCAAGATTTCGGTTTCTGGCAGGCTTTCTGGTGCAGAAATGGCACGCCGCGTGACCTTGCGAGAAGGGCGCGTGCCCTTGCAGACCTTGCGCGCGGATATTGACTTTGCCAAAACAGAGGCTCTAACGACATATGGTCAAATCGGCATTAAGGTTTGGATTTTTCGTGGCATCGCCGTGGCTCCAGCAGAAGAAAAGGTGGAAGCTACCGAAGGCGTTTATGTCAGCGAGTAGTTGAGAATTTATGGTGAGGGTTTGAATTATGTTAATGCCAAAGAGAGTTAAGTACCGCAAGCAGCAACGCGGCCGCATGAAAGGGAAAGCCAGCCGCGGGGTTGATGTCAGCTTCGGTGAATATGGTCTGAAGTCATTGGAATGTGGCTATCTGAGTGCCCGCCAAATTGAAGCAGCGCGCCGTGCGATTGTGCACGAAATGAAGCGCCGCGGCAAGGTATGGATTCGGGTCTTTCCAGATAAGCCTTATACCAAGCGTGCAGCCGAAACCCGTATGGGTAAGGGGAAGGGCGCAGTGGACCACTGGGTGGCAGTTATCCGCCCAGGGCGGATGATGTTTGAGGTCGGTGGTACCGATGAAGAAACAGCCATCCGTGCACTCACGCGTGCGCGCTACAAATTGGGTTTCAAGACAAAAATTGTAGCCCGTGAAGGCTCAGGAGAAGGTTCATGAACGCTAAAGAAATTAGAGAACTTTCTACAGAAGAAATTCGCGAACGTTTAATGGATTCCCGGCAGGAACTGATGAATCTTCGCTTTCAAGCGGTGACTGGTCAGCTGACGGATACCAGCAGATTTAAAGCCACCCGCCGCATGATTGCGCGATATGAGACTATTCTCAATGAACGCGCGCGTGAGGGGAAGGAAGGGAAAGATGAATAATCGACGACGATTAATCGGCACGGTTACCAGTGCCAAGATGCCAAAAACCGTGAGCGTGGAGGTTTCTCGCACATACCAGCATCCATTGTATCGCAAGGTGGTGCGTGAGAGCAAAATTTACAAAGCCCATGACGAACTTAATTGTCATGTTGGCGATAAAGTCCGCATTGTTGAATCTGCGCCGATCTCGCGTACCAAACATTGGGTTGTAGAAGAAATCCTCAAGGTTGAAGTACGTGAAGAAGATGACCTAGGTCAGATTTCTGAAGGAGAGCAGGCATGATTCAGCAGGAGACTCGTTTGGTTGTTGCCGATAACACAGGCGCCAAAGAGCTGCTGGTCATCCAAGTTGTCGGTGGTACCCGCCGGCGCTATGGATATGTAGGCGATATTGTGGTTGGCACGGTGAAAAGTGCTACGCCACAGGCGTCTGTGAAGAAAAGCGAAATTGTTAAAGCCGTAATCGTGCGCACGAGCAAGGAATACCGCCGACCGGATGGTTCCAGCATATCTTTTGATGATAATGCTGCTGTAATCCTAGACTCTGACGGCGTAAATCCGCGCGGGACGCGTATTTTTGGCCCTGTGGCACGTGAACTGCGCGAAAAAGGCTTTATGAAGATTGTTTCATTGGCTCCAGAAGTGCTGTAGCCGTTGATGTCAGGAGTGTCAATGATGATGAAGATACGTAAAGGTGATCGCGTTCGGGTGATGCGCGGCGATGCTGAGGATAAAGGTAAAGTTGGCGAAGTCATCCGGGTGCTGCCTAAGGAAAATCGAATTGTTGTGCAGGGAGTGAATCTGGTGAAGAAACACCAGCGGCAAACCCAGTCTGGCGGCAAAACAATCCCATCTGGCATCCGCGAGTTCGAAGCACCAATCCACATTTCGAATGTGCAATTGGTCACTGAGGCAAGTGAGAAAGCAGCCAGCAAGGAAAAGAAAGCTGCCAAACCCGTCAAGAAATCGGCTGCGAAGCCAGCTGCTAAAGCAACTGAAGCCAAGCCAACTTCTCGAAGGCGTGGTGCAGCGAAACCTGCCGCAGATGAAAGCGGTTCTGAGAAATTAGGTGCAGGTGAGAATAAATGAATAGATTAAAAGAACATTACAACAAAGAAATCGCTCCGGCGCTTTTCAAGGAGTTAGGTCTGGACAATGTTATGCAGACCCCGCGGATTGAAAAAGTGGTCGTGAATATTGGTGTAGGCGAAGCTTTGGATAACCCCAAAGCCTTAGAAGCTGCTGTGAATGATCTAACCATCATCACCGGGCAGAAACCAGTGGTAACGGCAGCCAAGAAAGCCATTTCCAACTTCAAATTGCGTGAAGGCCGCCAAATTGGCGTCAAAGTTACTTTACGCGGTGAAAAGATGTGGGCGTTTTTGGATCGGCTGATCAATGTCGCTTTACCGCGCGTACGCGACTTTCGTGGTGTCTCTGCGGAGGCGTTCGACGGGCGAGGTAATTACACCTTGGGCTTGCAGGAACAGTTGATCTTCCCTGAGATCCAGTATGACAAGATTGATAAAGTCCGTGGGATGGAAGTGAGCATCGTGACGACTGCAAAAGATGATGAGCAGGCACGCGCCCTGCTTAGCAAGTTCGGCATGCCCTTCAGGAAAGGAAACTAATGGCAAAAAAGTGTATGATGTATCGCGAAATGCGGCGGGAATATCCCAATCAAGTGAGGAACCGCTGCCGGATTTGCGGGAGACCGCGTGGTTATATGCGTAAGTTTGGTCTATGCCGAATTTGTTTTCGAGAATTAGCGCTTCAGGGCAAGATCCCTGGGGTCAAGAAATCATCTTGGTAATTGACCTGGAGGTATAGAGATGACAGTTTCAGATCCAATTGCCGATATGTTAACCAGAATTCGCAATGGTGCTATGGCTGGGCACAGCGTAGTTGCCATGCCGAGTTCAAAGGTCAAAGAAGAGATTGCCCGCATTCTGCAAGAAGAGGGCTACCTGGAAGGCTTTGAAGTTGTGGATGGAAAAGCGAATGGTAGCAAAGTATTGCGTTTGCAGTTGAAATACATTGGTGAACGCCGTCACCGCCGCCCGATTATTACTGATTTGCAGCGCGTCAGCCGGCCTGGTTGCCGTGTCTACACTTCACGGGATGAAATTCCCTGGGTGCTTTCCGGGATTGGCATTGCTATTTTGTCTACCCCTAAAGGGATCATGACCGGTCAGCGTGCCCGTAGAGTGGGCGTCGGCGGCGAGATCCTCTGCAAGGTTTGGTAGGAGGCATACTATGTCACGAATTGGAAAATTACCCATCTCGGTCCCGAAGGGCGTCGAGGTGAAAATTGAAGGGAATAAGGTGAGCGTTAAAGGTCCTAAAGGCACGCTCGAACAAACTTTTGACCCCGATATTCGGATTAAACAAGAAGGCGACACTATTATTGTTGAGCGCCCCAATGATGAGCCGCGCATGCGTGCCTTGCATGGCACCACACGCGCATTGCTCAATAATATGATTGTGGGCGTACATAAAGGCTTCGAACGCGTGTTAGAAGTAAACGGCGTTGGTTACCGTGCTGAGCTCAATGGAAAAGATTTGGTGCTCAACGTGGGTTATTCTCACCCCGTTAACTTCCCTGCGCCCGAAGGCATTACTTTTGAGGTGGATACCAGAACGCGTCAAATTACGGTGAAGGGCCACGATGTTCAACAGGTTGGCCAAGTAGCGGCAAATATACGCAAGATCCGCCCACCGGAGCATTATAAAGGTACTGGCATTCGCTACCAGGGTGAAGTCGTCAAGCTTAAACCCGGTAAAGCTGGTAAGACTGGTTAGGTGAGGAAAAGAATATGGCAAAAAAGTCAAGAAATACAGCACGATTACGCCGCCATACGAGAGTTCGTAAGAAAATATTTGGCACCCCTGAGCGCCCGCGGATGAATGTATATCGCAGCCTGAATGAAATTTATGTGCAAATTATTGATGATCATAGTGGGACGACGTTAGTTTCGGCTTCCACAATCGATAGCGCGCTGCGCTCTGCTGTCTCAGGAAAAAATAAAACCGAACAGGCGCGCGTGGTTGGCGAAGAAGTAGCGCGTCGTGCGCTGGAAAAAGACATCAAGACAGTCGTGTTTGACCGCGGTGGCTTTTATTACACTGGCAGGGTCAAAGCATTGGCTGAAGGTGCACGTAAGGGGGGGCTGGAGTTCTAAGCTGAGGAGATTATGGACGATTTTCAATCATTAGAAAAACAATTTGATGAACGCGTCATTGATATTGCCCGCGTAGCTAAAGTGGTTAAAGGCGGCAGGCGTTTATCTTTCCGTGTGGCAGTTGTCACAGGTGATAATAATGGCAATGTTGGTTTAGGCATCGGCAAAGCCGGTGCTGTGCCCGATGCGATGAACAAAGCGATTCAACGCAGCCAAAAAGACATGCGACCTATTCATATGATGGGCACGACCATCGCTCACGAAGTTGTGGGCACTTGCGGTGGCGCCAAGGTCTTATTGAAACCAGCTTCTCCTGGTACAGGTGTGATTGCTGCTGGTGGAGTGCGTGCTGTTTGTGAGGCGGCTGGTATTAAGGATATTTTGACCAAATCTATGGGCAGCAGCAATATTCTCAACATTGTGCAAGCCACATTCGATGCGCTTTCTCAATTGAAAGATCCCTCCGAAGTCGCTATGGAGCGCGGTAAGGACGTGCGTGACGTGATGCCTTTTTGGGAACGGAGGAAGCATGACTAAATTGCGCATTACTCTGAAGAAAAGTGGCATCGGTTATTCGGAACGTCAGAAAGCAACCCTCAAAGCCTTAGGTCTTCAACGACTCAACCAGACGGTTGAACAGGAAGACACGGATACGGTGCGAGGGATGTTGAATAAAGTCTCCCATCTGGTAGAGATTGAAACAGTAAATGAGGAGAAATGATGCAAATTCATGACTTGAAACCAAACGAAGGTGCAAAAAAACCTCGCAAAAGAGTTGGCCGGGGCATCGGCAGCGGTGCCGGTAAGACCGCTGGTCGTGGAACTAAAGGTCAAAATGCCCGCAGCGGCGGTGGGGTGCGTCCATACCACATGGGCGGTAACCTCCCCCTTTATCGCAAATTGCCCTTCTTGCGCGGTGAGGGTTTTACCCCGCCAAACCGCACTCGCTACGCCGAAGTTAATCTGGACGCGCTGCAGGGTTTTGCCGACGGCAGTGAAGTTACACCAGAAACCTTAGCGCAAGCTGGAGTTTTGAAGGACAAGAACAAACCCATCAAAGTTATGGGGCGTGGCGACGTTAAAGTTGCGTTGAAAATTAGAGTGCATAAAGTGACTGAAGGCGCCCGGCAGAAAATCGAAAAAGCTGGCGGCAGCGTGGAACTGATTAAGTAGCCCGATTAAAGGAGCAGAGCCAATGAAACGATCTTCATGGCGTTATTTATGGAAATCAGAAGACATTCGTAACAAGCTGTTGATCACGCTGCTCTTGCTGGCTGTCTACCGCTTTGCAGCAAATATCCCCGTGCCGGGCATCGATCGGGCAACCGTCGCGGCGCTGACTCAATTGCGCGGTGCGGAAGGCAACCTCATTAACCTGCTGGATATGCTCAGCGGTGGTGCAGTTTCGAATTTCTCGATTTTGGCTATGGGGGTTTATCCCTATATTACCGCGCAAATTATTTTGCAGTTACTTACCCCCATCATCCCAGCCTTAGAGCGGAAGATGCAAGATGACCCGCGTGAGGGCCGCATTTGGATGGAAAAATGGACTGTTATTTTGACTATTCCGATGGCGTTGCTCTCCGCTTTTGGTCAAATCAACATCTTTAACCAGTGGTTAGGCAGTTCGGTGATCACCAACTGGGGCTTTACGGCTGATAAGCTTTTGCCCACAATCACAGCGATCGTGGCTATGGTTGCTGGAACGATGTTGGGCGTCTGGATTGGCCAACTGATTTCGGAATTTGGACTGCGCAATCAAGGGCTTTCGTTGATTATTTTTGCAGGTATAGTTTCCAGGCTGCCTGTTTCACTCGTGCAAATGATTAACAGCCAGGAACCATGGTATATGTTCTTGATTGTCGTTTTAATTTTGCTTTTGACAATTTTTGCGATTGTATATGTGCAGCAAGGACGCCGTAACGTTCCGGTGATGTTCCCCGGTCGGCGTATTGGCAACCGTATGTCGATGCCCGTGCGCAGCAACCTGCCTTTGATGGTCAATATGGCTGGCATGATCCCGATTATCTTTGCACAATCATTCTTAACCTTCCCAGCGATTTTGGCATCATTCTTTGTTAACTCACAGACGGCCTGGCTGCAAAATGCCTCGCTGTGGGTTACCGATGCCTTTAATGCGCAGACGGCGTGGTACCCAGTGCTTTTCTTTATATTGGTGGTGCTGTTCACTTACTTCTATACGGATGTGATGTTTGCACAACAAAATTATGGCGAAAACCTAAAGAAGCAAGGTGCGCAGATACCTGGTGTGGTGCGAGGAAAGCCCACACAAGACTATCTCACCCGCGTTCAGCGGCGTATCACCCTGCCTGGGGCGTTTTTCTTGGGCTTTGTGGCTGTTTTGCCCTACATCTTTAGTGCTTTCCTGCCAGCAGGCAGTTCCGCGAACTTGCTGTTGTCTTCATCGGGCTTACTCATTGTGGTCGGAACCGTGCGTGAAACGGTGCAGTTGATTGAAACTGAATTGCGCATGCATGGATATGACGACACGCTTATCAATGCCTGAGGCTGAAATGAACGAAAAGGCTACTTACATCGTTATGCTGGGTCCTCCGGGAGCCGGTAAGGGAACGCAAGCCGAAATATTGGCGCAGAAGTTAGGATTGGTGCATGTTTCCAGCGGTGATCTTTTCCGTGAAAACTTGAGCAACCAGACCGAATTGGGTAAGTTGGCGCAAACGTATATGCGTAAAGGCGAACTCGTGCCGGATGACGTAACAATTGCGATGGTAAAAGAGCGTCTTTCCCGACCGGACTGCGCGAAAGGGGCAGTGTTGGATGGGTTCCCGCGCACACCAGCCCAGGCTGAAGCACTGAATAAAATCCTGGCAGAAATGAACGCGAAGGTTGATTTAGTCCCGTTGATTAGCGTGCCTAACGACGTGCTCGTTGAACGCCTCAGTGGCCGTTGGATGAGTAAGAGCGGCCGGGTATATCACGCGCTCTATAACCCACCCAAAGTAAAATGGGTGGATGACATTGACGGCACTCCGCTTTATCAGCGCGAAGATGACAAACCCGAGACAGTGCAACGCCGTATAGATGTTTATTACGAACAGACCGCACCCCTGATCGATTATTATCGCCAGGCTGGGCTGTTAGTCGAAATTGATGGGACGCAGGAAATCGAAAAGGTTACTGAGGATATTCTGAAAGCGATAAAATAAGATGTTTGGTGTAGAAACAAGTATTAATCTTAAATCGGAAGCGGAAATTGCCCTAATGCGGGAGGCCGGCAGGATTAATGCCGAGACCTTAGCCGCAGTCAAGGCAGCTATCGCCCCTGGGGTAACGACTGCCGAGCTAAATGAAGTGGCTGAATCGGTGCAGCGCCGCTATGGGGTGTATTCGCCTTTCAAAAATTACCCAGGCCCCTATCCCTTCCCCGCCAGCATCTGCACGAGCATTAATGAGGAGATGGTACATGGCATCCCCAGCAACCGTAAGCTGAGCGAAGGCGATATTATTTCAGTCGATTGTGGTACCGTATATGAAGGCTTTGTGGGCGATTCCGCTTTTACGGTTGGTGTGGGTGAGATTTCTCCACTCGCCCAAAGCCTCATTGAAGTCACCAAACAAGCTTTAGAAGTTGGCATTGCTGAAATGGTACCCGGAAATCACTTAGGTGATATTGGCGCTGCGATTGAGGAGTTTGTTCTCAAGCACGGTTTTTATGTGACCCATCTGTATACCGGTCATGGTGTTGGAAGGGAAATGCATGAAAACCCTCAAGTGCCTAATTTTGGCCAACGCGGCGAGGGCGTTCTGCTGCGTGAAGGGATGACCTTAGCCATCGAGCCGATGGTCCTGGTAGGGACACGGCATACGCGCGTCTTGCGCAATGGCTGGACCGTCATCTCGCGAGACCGCTCGCTCACAGCACATCAAGAACACTCGGTAGCCATTACGGCACATGGACCCGAGATATTGACAAAACTGTAGAATAGTTGGACTTGTCAAAAAGGCGAAAACAGATATAATAAACCTTTTGTGGCTATCATAAGGAGTGATTAATGAAAGTAAGTGCTTCAATCAAAAAACGCTGTAACAATTGCAAGATCGTCAAACGCGACGGTCGGCTATATGTCATTTGTACGAATCCAAGACACAAACAGCGACAAGGATAAGGAAATAAATTATGGCTCGTATTGAAGGTGTTGACCTCCCGCGCGACAAGCGCATCCAAATTGGTTTGCGATATATTTACGGCATTGGCCCAACCACTGCAGATAAAATTTTAGCGGAGACTGGAGTCAATCCTGATATCCGCGTTAAAGATTTGAGCGAAACAGATATCGCCAAGCTGCGTGATTACATCTCAGCTAACCTGAAGGTCGAAGGTGATTTGCGCCGTGAGGTGCAGATGAATATCAAGCGCTTGACAGAAATCGGCTGCTACCGAGGAATGCGTCACCGCCGCAATTTGCCGGTCCATGGGCAGCGCACGCGCACGAATGCGCGCACGCGCAAAGGGCCAAAGAAGACCGTTGCGGGTCGTGGACGCCGTCGTGGAGTGGCGAAGAAATAGCATTGAACTAACAGGCGATAAGTTGAGGGTGGGGTTCCCTTTTTCCCCGGCGGCTACCCGAAACTTTGCCAAGGTTAGACAAGAAGAGATTGAGTGAGGAAGAATTATGGCTAAACAAGCACGTACAGCACGAAGAACAACCAGTTCTCGCAGAGTGAAGCGCCAGGTTTCAGCGGCACAGGTGCATATTTATGCGTCCTTTAATAATACGATCGTCACCATAACCGACATGCAGGGTAATACCATTTGTTGGGGAAGCACTGGGACTGCCGGATTTAAAGGCTCACGCAAGAGCACACCTTTTGCTGCCCGTTTGGCGACGGAACAGACTATGAAGACGGCCCAATCGATGGGCGTGCAAGAAGTAGAACTGTACATTAAGGGGCCTGGTCCTGGTCGTGAAGCTGCGATTCGTGCAATCCAATCAATGGGTGTGAAAATCACAAAGATCGCTGATGTGACTCCGGTACCGCATAATGGCTGCCGGCCGCCCAAACGCCGCCGCGTATAAAAGAGGAAAAGGAATAAAGAATGGCTAGATATACTGATCCAGTATGTAAATTATGTCGGCGCGAGGGAGAGAAGCTCTACCTTAAAGGGGAGCGTTGCTACACTCCCAAATGCGCCTTTGAAAAGCGCCCATATCCGCCTGGAATGCATGGCAAATATCGCTCCGTCCGCCCTGGGCGTGAGTCGGACTATGCCAAGCAGCTGCGTGCCAAACAAAAGGCACGCCGTATCTATGGTGTGTATGAGCGGCAATTCCGCCGTTATCATACTCAAGCATTACGCATGCGTGGGATGACCGGTTTGAACTTATTGGTTATTTTAGAAACCCGGCTTGATAATGTGGTTTATCGGCTTGGTTTTGCTGCCAGCCGTTCTCAGGCGCGCATCTTGGTTGCGCATGGCCATTTTTTGGTCAATGGCGAACGCGCAGATATCCCATCTTATGGCATTACTGTGGGAGATGTGATTAGCGTGCGTGAAAGATCAAAAGACAATGTTTATTTCAAGAATTTGCGGGAAGAAGCGGAAAGCAGAAGCGTTGCCCCATGGTTAGAGCGCGATCTGACCAACCTGAGCGGCCGCATGCTGCGCCTTCCAGAGCGTTCTGAGATTGACGGCAACCTCAACGAGCAATTAATCGTTGAGTACTATTCGCGCTAAAGCAAAAATAAGTTCAGTCTTGCTGATAAAGGGACTGGTAAGGGGCTAACTGTGAGTGGAACAATAGAAATGGTAACACCTAAAGTGGAACGCGAAAACAATACGCGTGAATTTGGCACGTTCATCATCGGCCCGATGGAGCGCGGTTTTGGGCTCACGTTGGGGAATGCGATTCGGCGCGTGCTGCTTTCTTCGTTAGAAGGGGCAGCTATCACCAATGTGCGCATTACAGATGTGATGCACGAATTCAGCACAATTCCTGGCGTGCGGGAAGATGTCATCCAGATTATGCTGCAGATTAAACAAATCCGCATGAAGTTGCATGGCGTGGATACTGCGCAGATTCACTTGGAAGTAAAAGGTGAGGGTACATATACCGCTGCAGACATCGTCTGCCCTCCAGAGGTTGAAATCATCAATCCTGAGTTGTATCTATTCAGTATTACCGAAGCCGGAGCTGAGGTGGAAATGGATATGACTGTGGAGCGAGGCCGCGGCTACATACCTGCTGGAGACCGTGCTGAGCGCTTACCGTTAGGGGTTTTGCCTGTGGATGCGATTTTCTCACCTGTCAGGCGGGTGAATTGGTCCGTCTCGAATGCCCGGGTGGGTCAGGATACCAATTTTGACCGTTTGAACTTAGACATTTGGACCGATGGCACGATCACACCAGAAGAAGCCTTGGAAGAAGCGGTTGATTTACTTATCCAGCATCTGAGCATTATCCGTGGGGTTGAAGAAGAACCTCAGATTTGGAGCCCTGCGCCAATGGAGCCGCAAAATCGCTTAAGCAACGAAGCTGCTGAGACTCCTATCGAAGCCTTAGATCTTACTGTGCGGGTTTACAATGCCCTCAAGCGCACAGGTGTTTCTAACGTGCGGGACGTGTTGGACTTGCTCGACAAAGGTGAAAGCGCAATGCTTGCTATTCGGAATTTTGGTGATAAGAGCTTAGCCGAATTAAAAGCCAAAATGATTGAAAAAGGCTTTTTAGATGAAGAAGAAGCGGAGTAATTAGGATGCGACATCAAGTTAAAGGGTATCATCTCGGCAGGAGCACAGGGCAAAGGAATGCCTTGCGCCGCACGATGATTATGCAATTATTTCAATACGAAAGAATAGAAACTACTTTGGCAAAAGCCAAAGCAATTCAGCCCGAAGCAGAAAAGCTGATTACCTTGGCAAAAAACAGCTTAGAGGGCAGTGAAATTGATCAAATTAATGCGCGCCGACGCGCTGCAGCTAACTTAGGGAATGCGAGCGGAGATATTGTCAAGAAGCTTTTTGACGATATTGCACCGCGTTTTAAAAATCGCCCCGGCGGTTACACCCGCATTCTAAAATTGGGCCCGCGGCAAGGCGATAACGCTGAAATGGTCCTGATCGAGCTGGTCTCTGAGTAGGCTGAGCATGCAGGGTATACGCCTTTCCACCCCTGAAAGTTGAAAGGCATGGCACATTACAAACTTATCCTCGCTTATGAAGGCACACAATATCACGGCTTTCAGCGGCAGAAAAACAAAACTAGCGTTCAAGCAGAAGTTGAAGCAGCGCTGCGTAAGTTAGGCTGGCAAGGCAGGGCAGTCATCCCTGCTGGGCGCACAGATAGCGGCGTGCATGCCCTTGGTCAAGTGGTCAGCTTTAACCTTGACTGGAAACACGGAGATGCAACTCTGCTCAGGGCACTAAACGCCCATCTGCCCGATGATATTGTGGTGCAAGCTGTTTCCCAAGCAGCAGAGAATTTTCATCCGCGTTACGATGCCCTTCGCCGGACGTATGTTTACCGGATTTACTGGCAAGAGGCACGTAACCCGCTGATTGACCGCTTTGCTTGGCACTTGACGAAAGCGCCCAGCTTAGAGCGGATGAACTCAGCCGCGGGCTTGCTTTTAGGGGAACATGACTTCCGCGCCTTTGGTAAAGCACTCAAAACAGATGGCACCACTATCCGGCAGGTTTACTGTGCAGAATGGCAGCCAACTTGCTGGGGAGCAGCCTTTACCATCCAGGGGAATGCTTTCCTCTACCACATGGTAAGGCGCATCGTGTATATACTTGTGCACATTGGACTGGGCAAATTGCCTGAAGGGATTATTGAGCGAGGACTAGAGACAGGCATAACAGGGATTGTCTCCCTGGCGCCTGCACGGGGCTTGACCCTGCAAGAAGTTGCCTATCGAGAAGATAATGAGATTAATTGAGCCGAGAAATTGGCTTGAGTGTGGAATTGATAAAACGGAGAAAGTTAAAGTGGAAAAAACATACGT
>DMCS01000087.1:29509-30130 GCA_003445715.1 Candidatus Mesolinea sp.
TTAATTGGCAAACACCGTCCAGATTACACGCCAGGTGTGGTTCTTGGTGATCACGTGGTGGTGATTAATGCCGCCAAGGTGAGCATTAACCCAACCCGCCAGAAAGAGAAAGTATATTATCATCACTCTGGTTATCCTGGTGGTTTGAAGGCAGTAACTATTACGAAGCGGATGGCAACAAAACCTGAGGCGGTGATTTATTCTGCGGTGCGCGGCATGCTGCCCAAGAATAAGCTCACGGCACGCTACATGAGCAATTTAAAAGTATACGCCGGACCTGAGCACCCCCATGCGGCTCAGAACCCGAAACCGTTTACAGAGTAAATGAGGTATTATGAGTGAATATTTTGAAGCAACTGGACGAAGAAAAGAGAGCACTGCCCGTGTACGTCTGACTGTTGGCAGTGGTACCTTTGTGGTTAACGAAAAGCCCTTAGAGGAATATTTCCCTCGCTTAGGTGATGCTTCGGCAATCCTGAGCGTGCTGGAGGTTACTTCCCAAAACCCCACGCAATATGACATAAGCGTCAAGGTGGATGGTGGCGGTGTGACCGGGCAGCGTGATGCGGTCAAACTGGGCTTGGCGCGTGCGCTGGTGACGATGGACGAAAGTCTGCGCAG